>CAYOHV010000022.1:0-3133 GCA_964403825.1 uncultured Bifidobacterium sp.
ATGATTGCGACCACCGCCAGCGCGCACCGCCGCTTTTTCTAAAACGCGTAGACCTGGTGTGGTTTTCCGTGTATCCCAGACATAAGCATCGCCGCCGGACTTTGCTTTCTCAACGTACTTTTTTGTTTGCGTGGCAATACCAGAAAGATGTCCCAAGAAATTGAGCGCCGTGCGTTCACCCGTAAGAAGCGAAGCTAACGGTCCACTCACAGTTGCAATCACAGTTCCGTTGGTGACTTCATCGCCGTCACCTTTCAACCACTGCACTGAAACCTTCGTATCAACTTGCGCAAAAGTTTCGGTGACGCAATCGCATCCAGCGAGCACGCCGTCGACACGGCTTACAAACTTGGCCGTGGCCTCTAAGCCCGAAGGCAAAAGTGCGGATGTGACATCGCCCAGCGGGAGAAGATCTTCGGCCAAAGCGCGGGAAACGGCTTCGACAACCGCGGTGCGGGGAGCAGAAAGGGCCTCAGACATGCTCTACAGCCTGCCCGCCCGAGGGCCTAGCGAGCGAACTCACGGGAGCAGAGCCGTTCTTTCCGCCATTTGTGGGTTGGTTTCGGGCCAATCAGCGCGCCAATGCGCTCCCCTTGATTCGGTGCGGGACTGAGCCGAAACCAATACGGCTGCTGCACAGAGCAAGAGATTTTCCACTTCGTAGCCAGCCAATGAATCGTTCGCTCCCGCTGAATCTTGATCGGTCGCAAGATCATTGAGTTGGTCCAATGCCGTTTGTAACGATTCCGCGCTGCGAATGACCGCGGCGTTTTGCGCCATGGTGTCTTGAATAGCGCGGCGAACGTCGGAAAGTCGCGACGGATCAATTTTGGATATCGATGACGTTGAATGATTCGACCAAAAATCAGAAAGCGAAAGTTTTCTTGAAGTTTTATGAACATCGGCCAACGCGCCCGTTTCGGTGGCCGAAAGATTGGCGTTAATGGCATGGGCAACACGCGAACCAAACACCATTCCTTCTAAAAGGGAATTCGATGCCAATCGATTGGCGCCGTGCACGCCGGTACAAGCAACCTCGCCAGCAGCCCATAAACCAGGCAACGATGTCGCACCGTTGAGATCAGTAGCAATACCACCGCAAAAATAATGTGCTGCCGGTGCTACCGGAATCCAATCCTTATCGGGGGAAATACCTTCGTTTTGCAAAATAGAAAAGAGATTAGGAAAGCGATGTTCAAAATCGTTGAGTGTTGTTGCATCTAACCAGCAATGGGCTGATTGATCATTTTGCATTTGCGCTGTAATGGCTCGACTCACCACATCACGCGGCAGCATTTCATCGACAAAACGATCGCCATTAATAGTGCGCAACACTGCGCCGTGGCCACGTAATGCTTCAGTCATTAAAGGACGCGGTTCCCGTTGGCTATAAAGCGCGGTGGGATGGAATTGCACGAATTCGCAGTCGGCCACAACTGCGCCGGCGCGCAATGCTGCTGCCATTCCATCTCCGGTAGCCAACGTCGGGTTTGTTGTAACGGAATAAATCTGACAAGCACCGCCGGTGGCGAGCAGAACATTGTTGGCAGTTATTTCACGGCGGCTTTGATCTTTGCCAATAACAATCACACCAACACAGCGACCGTTTTCAATCAGTAATTCCGAGGCCATCGAAAAATCGAAAACTTCTTCAACGCGATGTTGCATGGCCATAACCAGCGCCCGTTC
Source organism: uncultured Bifidobacterium sp. (assembly GCA_964403825.1). GTDB lineage: Bacteria > Actinomycetota > Acidimicrobiia > Acidimicrobiales > Acidimicrobilacustridaceae > Acidimicrobilacustris. Next base: position 1,690 of record CAYOHV010000022.1, read on the forward strand.
AATCTCCGCGCCGGTTGCCGAACCACCAGCGTGAATAACGCGGGGCCAACGATGTCCACCTTCTCGCGCCAGTTCAAACTTGCCTTTGCTATCGAGATCAAATTGCGCACCCCGTGCTGCCAGTTCAGCAACCCGTTGCGGACCTTCGGTCACTAAAACATTGACGGCGTCTGCATTACATAAACCAACTCCGGCGGCCAACGTGTCGGCGATGTGGTCAGCAAACGAATCTTCTCCGCTCACCACCGCCGCAACACCACCTTGGGCCCATTGCGTCGTGCTGGTGGTGACATTCGCTTTGGTCACAACACAGACGCGCATTGATGGATTGAGTTCTAACGCCGCACTTAGTCCGGCGACGCCCGAACCCACTACCAACAAGTCGAAGTGAGATGTCACAGTTAGACAGTCTGCCTTCTCTTAACAACTGATACCCAAACGGGTCAGTTGATTTCTACGCCGATGTTGTCGAGGAGTCGAGGTGTACCAACTTTCGCCACGATCAAAAGACGAACGCTGGTCCCGCTACGAAGTTGTTCCGGCGAAGCCAAAGTTTCCGGATCAACAATGGCCACGTATTCCAAGTGAGCCAGTGGCTCAGCGGCAACGATTGATGCCATGTGCTCTTCAATGAACGTGCGATCACGTTCACCGGCTTCGATAAGCGCAACGCCTGCCCGCAACGTGCGGTGAAGAACCGTGGCTGCAATTCGCTCATCGGGTTGCAAATAAACATTTCGACTCGACATCGCCAATCCGTCGCTTTCGCGCAGTGTCGGACAGCCAATGACTTCAACCGGAATATCTAAATCGGCCACCATTTTTTTCACGACGACTAGTTGCTGAAAATCCTTTTCACCAAAAAAGGCGCGACATGGTCCGACGATGTTGAAAAGTTTTGCCACAACGGTGGTGACACCATCGAAATGGCCCGGACGAAACTCACCCTCAAATCGTTCCGTTAGATCAGAAACATGCACGGTCGTATGAGTTTCGGTTTCATACATTTCATTTGTGTCCGGAGTGAAAACAACATCAACTCCAGCGGCCCGTGCTTTTTCTAAGTCTTCTTCCAACTGACGCGGATACTTTTCGAAATCCTCGCCCGCACCAAATTGCAATGGGTTGACAAAGATCGACATGACATGCACATCACAACTTTGCTGTGATGTTTCCACCAGCGATAAGTGTCCGCGATGTAACGCGCCCATCGTCGGTACAAACCCAACCGTCTGACCGGATTGGCGCACAACATCTAAGTACTGGCGTAATTCGCGTTTAGAAGTAAAAACTTGCATTGTCATCTCGCAGATCTAGCAACTTACAACTCATTGAGCGGACCGAGTTTTTCGATCGCGCCAACTGCTCGCTTCGCCCAATCTTCACCAGCAACGTCGGGCGCCACATCAAATAGCGGCGCCATAACAAAGTTGCGCTCCCACAT
>CAYOHV010000022.1:3233-14427 GCA_964403825.1 uncultured Bifidobacterium sp.
CGCTACGACATCCGGAATATCAGCAACGGCATTGCGCAAAAACAAAAGCGAATCGCCCATATTTGAGCCAAGACCCAAAAACGCTCGGGCCATCACCGACTCCGAGTTATACGCACTCCGGAGGTGGAAAGCACCTGTGGAACCGGTGGCCGCAATTTGCGAACACTTACGGTAACGGCATTCACCATGGCATCACGAAGAACAACTTCGGCAATTTTCTGCGCAAGGTGTTCAAGCAATTGAGGTTCCAACGTTTCAACAACGTTTTGCACTGCTGCAGTGACGGCGCCGTAATCAACCGTTTGCGCCAGATCATCGCTTTGACCAGAACTGCTTTGATCAAAGTAAATATCTAAATCAATTTCCAACGGTTGTTTGCGCGTTCGCTCCTCAGGCAGTGCGCCACAAATTGCGCTTATCACTAAGCCACGTAATTCAAGGCAATCGGCAAACGAAGATGAATCGGACATTGACGTCGAACTCATTGCGTATCTAGTCCTCGTCACTCGTTGCGTTAGCTAACGCCGCGGCCGACGCCACCATCTCGCGTCCCAAGGGCCCGAGTTGGCGTTGGGTGAGTTGTTCAATAACGGCCACGGTGCGCGGAGCGCTTTCTACTAATCCACTCCATAACAAGTAGCCGGCAACCAAACCGCAAACGCGGTCACCAAGTTCATCAGCGTGCATCAAAATTCGCTCGCCCCGACCCAGCAACATTTTCAGTTCGTTATAGAAGGCCTTCTGAAAAATCGAAATATCGTCATCCGGTACGGGACGGTGACGCCACACCACACCGAGTTCGTCGTAGTTGTGCAAGTTGTGGGGCGCCGAGATCAATGAGATCACGCAACTGAAATTGTTTTCTCGCACCCAAATGATTTCTTCTTGGCGACGCACTTTGCGATGGTTCGCGCCGTATCCACCCGGTCGCTCACAGACGGCGAGCCGATCGGTCAGTACCCAGTGAAAATTGCGGGGCCGGATTCCTTGGGCCCATTTTCCTTTGCTCGCCACGCTCGTCATCGTGCCACGACTTTGGCCGCATGGACGGCGCTTTTTACGTCATGGGCCCGAATCATGCCCACTCCGTTATGCATTGCCCAGACTTCAGTGGCAATGGAACCCGCAAGTCGATCATTGGGCGGCGGAGGCGCTTCCGTGCCATCAGAGGCAGCAATCATGCGGCCCAGCATGGCTTTTCGGCTCGTACCCACCATCACCGGCCAGCCCAAATCGACCACTTTTCTGATGTTGACCAAAAGGTCGAGATTATGAGCGAAAGTTTTTCCAAATCCGAAGCCTGGATCGATCCAAATCTCGTTCACTCCAGCCGCCTGCGCCGATTTCGCCATCGATTCGAGGAATTGGCAAACCTCGGTAACAACATCGTCGTAATGCGGATCGTTTTGCATTGTGAGTGGCTCACCCTGCATATGCATTCCGACGTACGCCACTTTTCCTTCACTGGCAATCGACCATAACGATGCAGAAATATCGTTCAGCATCGTGGCACCTGCAGCAATTGCTTCACGAGCAACTTCTGGTTTGCGCGTATCAATACTCACGCGACCGTGCTTCGCTAATTCCGTTACGACAGGCAGTACTCGTTCTAATTCAGTTTGCCAATCAACGGGTTGTGAACCGGGACGAGTTGACTCGCCTCCGATATCAAGAATGTCGGCGCCTTGTGCGAATAAATCAATGCCATGCGCAATAGCGTCTTTCGGATTTTGAAAACGACCACCATCACTAAATGAATCGGGCGTGACATTAACAACGCCCATAACCAGAGGCGTTGTTGTATGCGGAACTCCAAGATGTGCAACTACCGGCGAATCACTCATGCGCCGTCAATAAATCGCATTGCTTCGTAACGTGTCGCTGCGCTATCGCGGAATAAACCGCGCACCGCCGAAGTCACAGTTGATGAACCTGGTTTACGCACACCGCGCATTGACATACAAAGATGCTCGGCTTCAATCACAACTAAAACACCGCGCGGTTGCAATGTCCTTTCAATTTCGTCAGCAATTTGCGCCGTCAATCGTTCTTGTACTTGCGGACGTTTGGCATAGGCATCAACGAGACGAGCAATTTTTGAAAGACCTGTAATGCGACCGTCAGGACCAGGGATGTAGGCCACATGTGCTTTACCCATAAACGGAACAAGGTGATGTTCACACATGGAAGTAAGTGCGATATCGCGCACCATCACCATTTCGTCATGATCCGCTTCGAAGACAACCTTTAAATGTGAAGTGGGATCTTCACGAAGTCCGGCAAATACTTCGGCGTACATACGCGCAACGCGACTCGGCGTATTAAGCAGACCGTCTCGATTGGGATCTTCCCCAATGGCGACCAAAATCTCGCGTACGGCATTTTCAATTCGGGGAAGATCGACGGGTTCCATTGCTACTCCTGTTGGTGCGTCCAGTAGTTCAGCAGACGAAAAGGCGGAAAGATTCCCAAATGGACGATAAATCCGGTTCAGCAAGGCCTCAAGGGCCGATATAGACCCGTAAATCGTTCAGATTGCGATAGCGCTCGGCCACATCCAGCCCAAATCCGAGGACAAATTCATCGGGGATCCGAAACCCGACGTACTTGAGATCGGGTTCAACTTTCTGCATGCCTTCTTTCAAAAGGAGCGCACAAACCTCAAGACTGGCCGGGTGACGAGCCGCCAAACTCTTTCGCAAGTAGTTAAGCGTCAGTCCACTATCGACAATGTCTTCGACGATGATGACGTCCCGTCCACCAAGGTCGATATCGAGATCTTTCACGATGCGCACCACACCGCTTGTCTTTGTTGCCGATCCATATGACGACACAGCCATGAAATCCATTTCCACGGGCAACGAAATAGCGCGCGCTAGATCGGCCATGAACATGACTGCACCTTTAAGAACCGCCACTAATAGCGGAGCACGGCCGGCATAGTCAGCCGTGATTTGTGCACCAAGTTCACTGATGCGTTGTTGCAGTTGCTCCGATGTGACAAGGACTTTGCCCAAGTTGGGATCTTCGTCGGGATGCGGATGTCGCGCTGAAGGTTCGTTGACCACGCGGCGAATGTAGTTCAGGTTACGGCGCAGTGTTTCCAACTTCGATACGAAGTTTTCGATTGGTGCGTTCCACTCTCCGACCGCCGCCAATATCGGTGCCCGTTGCTTGATTATTGACTACGGCCATCACTCGTTCGACGGTGGCTTGATCGGGTGGATGATTTTCAACTTCGGTGGCGCGTAACCATTGACGAATGGCCGCCTTGGCCACCACCGGAGGTGCAGCCGCTAACGCATTGGCATCAGTTGGATCGAGTTGATCGGCCAATGCATTAATGAATTCCGATTGTTCAGCGAAAAGCGGTGATTGACGCGTCAGCACTGCGACGACATCACGCTGAGCAATATCGGAAAGCAAAGGAAGAACTTCATGACGAATGCGATTTCGCACAAATCGTTGATCGCTATTCATCGGATCATTAATCCATTCCACTTCATGGAGCGCGCAAACCCGTTCGGTATCGGCGCGTCGTAATTGCAAAACCGGATGGCGAAAACTCAATTGCGGTCCGCTCAAACCTTGTGGGCCAGCACCCCGTAAAAGATTGATGATCATCGTCTCAGCGAGATCATCAGCAGTATGCGCAATCGCGGCATCGCCGAGAGCCTCATGCCGAGCCGCCCTTGCGCGGGCTTCGATATTTCCACCCTCGCCAACTTCAACTTTCACCGATGAAAACTGGGCTCCGAATTTTTTGGCCATCGCAGCCACAAACTCGCCATCTTTTTTTGAATCAGCACGCAAACCATGATCGACATAAATCGCCGTGACATCGCACCCAACATGAACGGCCAAGATCATCATCGCTAAAGAATCAGCACCGCCCGAAACTCCACACCGAAACGGTTGACCAGGTGCAGGAAAATAACAACGAGCAGCGAACTGATCGATTTCGGTTTTCATACCGCTAACGACGCGCCCATTCGGTCAATCCAATGAGTGGGTTGACGAATTTCTTCTAACGACGGAAGGTTTGCCGGCGCTTCCCATGCTTTTGCCAAAAGTGATGGGCCGCCAACATTTTCCACTTGTTGAATGAACTTTTCGCCTTCGGCATATTGATTGAGTTTGGCTTGCAAACCAATTAACTGTTGAAAAATTCGCGTGACGCCTCGGGCCGATTCACGCCGTTGCCGCAACACCTGCGCAAAACGATCAGCACAAGGAATGAAATCCGCTCCCGCTCGATCCATCGTGATATCGCCGTGGCCTTCTAAAAGACTCATTAGGCCGCCCACTTGATCGAGCACCACTTTTTGTTCCGGTGATGCCATCAAGGTTGCAACACCACCATTTTTCAATAAACCATCGCGAGCTCGTAAAGAGGTAACAACGCGACCAAGTGTTTCGGTGATTTTTTCCGGATCGGGATCAACTGATTCGATCGTGGCATGCACCAAACTCAAAAAATGTTCGCGTAACCACGGAACACCAGTGAACTGCGCTCGGTGAGTTACCTCATGTAACGCCAACCACATTCGAAATTGTTCCGGCGGAAAGGCAAACGTTTTTTCCAATTGCAAAACATTGGGGCCGACGTAATAAACGATGTCTTGGTCGAGAGGATTTTCTTCTTCAACAATGAGTAAGTCGTATTGGCCTAAAACACGACCTGACATCCAGCCAAGTACTACGCCTAATTCGGCACCAGCCAACTTGGACGTCACGCCGGCGGTTCGTGATGAACTCATACGGTCAGCGAACTTCTCCAAAAGCGGCGCTAACAATCGTTGAAACGACGAGATGTTGGCGCGAATCCAACCAGCCCGATCGGTAACACGCGCACGCGCTGGACCACAGGCAGAACGTAAACCGGTTTCGGCCGCTACCAGTTCTTCTGCAATTGCAGTAAGTCGTTCAAAATCTGGTTGCAAAGAGTCGTAGTGATAACTACGAGCAAATGGTTCTGAGCGAGCAGCGCGGATTGCGACCTTTTCGGCCACACTCCAATCGACTGCTGCCGGCATTTCAGTTATCGCTTTGGATAACGAGGTGCGACGACTTTCTTAAGGTAAATCCCGATCATGGCGATGATGATCAAAATGACGGGAACTAAAAGGAAGGGCGCAATCCAAAACGACCAGTTGATTTTGGCGAAAAGCAGATCCATGGCTTTTTATCCTAGGCCTGCGAAAGACCGTGACCGTCATCGGGATGATTCGGCCTGGTCTCAATGCGGAGATAGGAGATTTTTTCGGCAATCCGCATGCGCAAAGTTTCGGGCACCTGATCTCTGGCTTTGGTGGAAATCACCATCTGCAGTTCAGTTTGGAAATCGAACGCCTCGAAACAGGTGGTACAGGATTCGAGATGGGAGGCGATATGACGACGCTTTTCGTCGGTGAGTTCACCATCGAGGAAGGTATAGACCTCAGCGAGGGCCCGTTCACAATTGAGGGGGGTGTTGTCGTCGGTCATAGCGGTCTCTCAGGATGCCTCGATATCAGTCGATTCCGTCGCGGTCTTTGGAAGAATTTTCGTCTTCGGCGAGGCCTCGTTCAAGGGCATAGTCATGTAACTGCTTTTGCAGTGATTTTCTTCCCCGATGGAGGCGACTCATGACAGTTCCCATGGGAACGTCCAAAATTTCGGAGATTTCCTTGTAGGAAAACCCTTCAACATCGCTCAAAATCACCGGAATCCGAAATGAGTCGGGCAGGGCCTCGATTGCTGATTTCACCTCGGCATCGGAGAACCAATCCATTAATTCATCTTCAGCACTGCGCGATGAACGAGCCGCTTCGAGTCCACCCATACGACGGTAGAGATAGAAATCCTCAACGTCATCGAGTTCTGTTTCCACCGGCCGGCGCGATTTTGAGCGGTAGGAATTGATGTAGGTGTTGGTCAAAATTCGAAAGAGCCAAGCACGCAAATTGGTGCCGGCTTCAAAATTTGAAAACCCGCGATACGCCTTTAAATACGTTTCCTGCACCAGATCTTCAGCGTCGGCGGCATTATGCGTCATACGCATTGCGGCGGAATACAACTGCGGCATGTATTCCATCGCATCGTCGATGAACGTATCTGGTTCAGCCATGAGAGCCCGAGAGGAGAATCGAACTCCTGACCTGCTCATTACGAGTGAGCCGCTCTGCCGACTGAGCTACCCGGGCGGGAGCGGTCAATTTAGCCGCCATATGCGGAGTGTCGAATTTCGAGTGGATTTTCATCGTCTCCCTGCGGGATAGACCCGATTGGAACTTGTGTTTTTCAGTGCTCTCGCCGGCCGAGACGAGCAAACAATGCCACGAGTTGCATCCGATCATTGGGATTGCGGGTGAATGTGGCCAATACCGAACTAATCGCTTCAATCGCCGCGATCGCGGTTTTGGGATCGGGGCCATCAATCATTTCTTCGCGATAGCGCCGCGCTAACTCTGTTAAACCGAACCGCAATTCATCGGTGCGATAGCGACGCACTTCGCGCTTATGTCGATCAATAATTTCTTTGCGGCCAGTCGCGCGTTTTCCAACCACCGAACTCTCGGCATCGAATTGTTCGATTTCTTCCTTTTGCGTTTCGAGCAGTGGCGCCATCGCATCATCGATAGTGGCCAGCAAATTGTCAGCCAATTCAACAGCCGCACCTAAACGACCTTCCAATTGATCTGGCACCGCGCGCCACGCGGCACGACGAACCGATAAGCGAGGATCACGCACCAGTAAACGTGCCCGAGAAAGATCGCCTTCGGCCGCGCTTGCAGCTTCATGCGCGAGCGCAGCAGCCACGCCTTCTTCAATTAAGCGTTGTTCGATGATGTCAGACCTAATCGCGCCCACATTCACTCGCACACAACGAGAAGCAATGGTGACGAGACTTTCCGTAACTTCATCAGCCAAGACGATGAAAAAAGATTGCGCCGAAGGTTCTTCGATTGTCTTTAACATCATCGGTGCGGCGTCGCGCACCAAATGAAATTCATCGAGGATGGCAACTTTCCGACCACCTTCCATGGCTGATTTCGACATGCGGTCGATGATCGCTCGCGCATCATCAGCACGAATGAACGCGCCTTCGCGTTCAAATTCCATGACATCAGGGTGCTTACCCTGTAACACCAAATCGATAGCGCGCTCTTTTGCATCGCTTGCTAGCGGTGCGCTCAAAATTGCCGCCGCGAACGCACGGGCTAACGCTTTCTTGCCGGAACCGCGCGGACCGACCAGCAAATATGCATGGACCGGAGCCGTTGCGGCAGCGCGAAGAAATTGCACGGCTTCTTCTTGACCCACGACATCGCGGAAAATCGACTCCTCGGCAAGAGCAACGCTGGTATTCACGCTTCTAGTTGTAGCCGGTCGAACACAACTTTGTTCACTGCAGCGCTGACCTGCTCAATTGATTGATTGCCATCAATGACCACCCAACGATCAGGTTCGTTTTCGGCCTGCCACTGAAAACCGGCACGCACATTTTCATGAAACTCATCGGATTCCGATTCCATGCGGTCAAGTTGCTGCGGCAGACGTTCTTTACTTTCGCTTAAAGGCACCGATAAATAAATGATGAGATCGGGCCAAACCGCGTTGGTGGCGAAACGCGACAAAAACAAAATGTCATCAACTGGTAACTGCCGTCCGAACCCTTGATAGGCAATTGATGATCCTGCAAAACGATCGGTCACAACATGTCGGCCAGACGCCAATGCGGGTTGAACTACTTCAGCAATATGTTGTGCGCGATCAGCCGCCATTAATAACGCTTCGGCACGAGCCGCTAAACCGTTCGTTGAATTCGACAACATCAACTGACGCAATTGCGCGCCGATTTCTGTTGCCCCTGGTTCACGCGTCAGCACCGCACCGAGTCGTTCGGCGAGAAGTTTGGCTTGGGTGGATTTGCCGCAACCTTCCCCGCCTTCAAACGCGATGAACATTCCGGTCACGATGGATCGGCCGAACCGTTTGCTTTCGCACGATCACCCGCACGTAGCGACGCCCAGGCAGCCACCGCCGCGAAAATGATGATTGATGACGCCAACCACAGGGCTATGCGAACGCCCGGCAGATCGTAGGAACGATCACCCAACTCGATGTCGCCACCGATAAGCGAAGTCGAAATTCCGCCGAAGAATGCCGCCAGCAATGGGCCCACCACCATTGACAACAAAATACAAACGCGCACCAACGTATTTAACGAACTGAAAACGCGACCGCGTAAATCGTCGTGTACTTCTTGTTGCAACATGGCGAAACCAAGTACGTAGACCGGTCCAACGGCAACACCCATTAAGCCGACGAACATTACCGATATCCAAAACGTCGATACCGACGATGCCACGAAGAGAAATATGCCGGCAGCAAAAAGTGCAGAAATGAAAACTGTTGCTTGAGGAAGTTTTTTCTGCAGCGCAGAAATTCCTACGACACCAATGGCAACACCAAAGCCCAATGCAGTTGTGAAAAGGCCATAACCAGCGGCGCCGGCATCTAAAACATCGGTGGAATACACCGCGCCCAGCGGAATCAACATTCCACCACCGATTAATCCGGTGGCCAGACCGAGATTCACTGCCCGCACGGTGTGATTGGAATAAATCTCGCGCCAACCTTCGCGTAATTCATCAATAGTTTTCTTCGCATCAAATCGACGCGGCTCATCAAGCGGCGAACGGCGACGATTTTTGCGGGGGAGATCCAAGCGAGAGATCATCCACGCCGCGAAAATAAATGTCGCGGTATCGACATAAAACGCCAATGCAATTTGGTTGTTTTCTAAAAATCCAAGTCCCGGAATATGTCCGAACAACACCGAAATGCCGGCCAATAAAGCAAATAACAAAGAGGCAAATGGGAATGTTCCGTAGGCAGCCGCAAGCGAAAGAGAATTCGCGGTTGTGAGATGTTCACGCGGAACAAGGTTTGGAACTTCGGAATCTTTTGCCGGTGCCCATAACAACGTCAAAAGTTCGAGTGCCAATGAAGCCAAAACCAATCCGACAACATCACTTACGAACGGCAGTAACGCCATAACGGCGGCGCGCCCAAGATCGCAAAACACCATCACTTTTTTGCGATCCCAACGATCGACTAACACTCCCGCTAACGGACCGAAAAAGAATCCAGGAATGATGCGCGCCATCATGACGAGCGAGATTGCGCCGGCACCGGCGCCGCCACCGATCTGCTGGGCCAACAAAATGATGGCGGAGAATCCGAGCCAATCGCCGGTGGCAGAAACAACTTGAACCAGCCATAAACGAAAAAAGTCGTGGGAGCCGAAAAGACGGACATGCAGGCCTGGTCGGTCGGCACCGTCGGGGTGCAACAGGGTCTCGGTATCGACTGGGTCGCCAAAGAGAGATGCCCGGTGCCAACCCGGAATCGTGGCGTCCTCGTCTTCAGGAGTCGATCCGGGCTGATTGTCGGCATCGTCCCAGGGGTTTGGACGCGGCACAGCCATGACGACGAGCCTAGTTCCGTAGCCCGTTTCGGCCGGTCACACGTTTGGGCCGTGGCTGAGCGAACGCTAGGAGTGAGTGGCGGGAATCGTGCGGGCCGTCATGAGATCAGGGCCTTTTTTTGTCGCACGCTTTTTGGTCGCCTTTTTCGCCCCCGCCTTTTTCGTGGCAGATTTTTTGGCCGAAGATTTCTTTGCCGCTGACTTCTTGGCTGCCGCTTTTTTGGGAGCAACGCCACCGTTTTCGGCCAAATAATCACGACGGGCTTGCAAAAGTTCAGCGCCGCGCTCAGGACTCAACGTTTCGGGAACATCCCCAACTCGCAAACTGGCATTTGTTTCGCCATCGGTGACATAGGGGCCGAAGCGACCGTCCTTCACCACCATTGGTTTGCCGGTCACGGGATCAGGACCGAGATCCGCCAAAGGTGGTTTCGGCGCCGAACGTCCGCGACGTTTGGGTTGCGAGAAGAGATAAAGCGCATCTTGCAAAGTGACCGTAAGTAATTGGTCTTCACTTTCCAAACTGCGCGTGTCTGGTTTTTCGCCCGTTCCCTTCGTGAGGTAAGGACCAAATTTTCCGTTTTGCGCAACGATCGGATCGCCCGATTCGGGATCGTTACCTATGACTTTCGGGAACGACAAAAGTTGCAGGGCAACTTCTAACGAAATTTCGTAAGGATCCATGCTGGCAAAAAGTGAGGCGCGTTTCGGTTTGCCATCTTCTGCTTGATCAGTTTCACCGAGTTGCACATAAGGACCATACGGACCGCTATTTACAAAGACAGTGAGACCGGTTTCGGGATCATCGCCAATCGGCTTTCCGCCGCGGGGCATAGATAAGAACTCGAGCGCTTTTTCAACAGTTAATTCAGCCGGTGCGATGTTGAGCGGAATTCCGGCGTTGTCATCACCGCGTTGCACATACGGTCCATATTTGCCGGGCCGAACAACAACCGGCATTCCATTTTGGTCTTCACCAAGTTCAAATGTATTGATCGCGGCAGCGTCAATTTCCGGCAATCGATGCGTGACTAAATCGCGCAAGCCATCGCGACGTTCACCATTTACCTGCGGTCCGAAATAAAAATCGGAAAGCAATGCCACGCTGTTGGCATCACCATTCGCAATGGAGTCGAGTACTTCTTCAAGTTGCGCAGTGAATTGATAGTCAACGAGTTCAGAGAAATGGTTTTCTAAAAGTCGGATGACCGCAAACGCGTCCCATGACGGAACAAGGGCCGATCCTTTCTTCCAGACATAACCGCGTCCTTGAATCGTTTCCAACGTTGATGCATAGGTTGACGGACGACCAACACCAAGTTCTTCTAGTTTCCCGACCAGTGATGCTTCGGTATAACGCGCCGGTGGTTTAGTGGCATGACCATCCGGCTCTATTTCATTAGCCGTGAGTTCATCGCCTTGCTTTAAGGCGGGCAAGCGCCGTTCATCATCTTCGGCGTTGTCGTCATCGTCATTGCGCCAATCCTCAACCTGCATCCAGCCACGTTCAGTGATCACCGTTCCCGAAGCGGAAAATTCAGTATCAGTGCCGGAAGCCGTTTTGGCCCCGAAACGCACCGTTACCGTCTCACCGATGGCATCAACCATCTGGCTGGCGACCGTGCGCTGCCAGATCAATTCATAGAGACGAGCTTCACCGGGGTGCACTTCATTGCGCACATCTTCCGGACGACGGAATCGATCACCAGCCGGACGAAT
>CAYOHV010000023.1:0-13060 GCA_964403825.1 uncultured Bifidobacterium sp.
GGTGAAAAGGGCTTCATGGCTACCCACGCGTGCGCCCGCCATTGCCAGTGCGCGTACTTGAGCCGGCGAAAGGAATGGCGAATCCAAACGAGCGGGCGGTTGAGCGAATGTGCAATAACCGCAGCGATCGCGGCAGAGCATGGTGAGAGGAATAAAAACCTTGGGTGAATAGGTGACGCGCACACCAAATGTGGCGTCGCGCTTTTCACGCGCCATCGCCATCAATTCCGGCAAAGGTGCCTTCCCCCAAGTTGCTACATCAGTCGTAGCCATGCCGAGAGCCTAGTTGCTCCGAAGGGCCGATCCGCTAGTCGGCATAGCGCGCCTTTAGGCAGAAAACTGCTGGTCTTTTGCGGCCAGCGCTGCGAGAAGATCATCAAAGGAATCAATGAATGACTGCACGCCATCGATCTCAAGTTGAGCAGTGATCTCATCGAGAGAAATTCCAACGGCCGCTAACTCACTAAGCACCGAATGTGCTTGGGATTGATCACGCATCAATGTGTCGGCCAAAGAACCGCGCTCAAGGAATGCCAACAACGTGGAATCAGGAATGGTGTTGACGGTATTCGGACCAATGAGTTCATCGACGTACAACGTGTCGGGATAGGCAGGATTTTTTGTGGAAGTCGAGGCCCAGAGAGGTCGCTGCACTTCAGCGCCCTTTTCGGTTAATGCCTGCCAACGCGGACCGGAAAAAATGGAAGTGAATCGTGCATAGGCCGCTTTGGCATTTGCGATCGCGGCGACACCGCATAGATCGGTGCGACCAACTTCAGTTGCGCGCGCGTCGACGGCGGAATCAATACGACTAATGAAAAACGACGCCACTGAAGATACGGAGCCAAGTGGTTTGTTGCATCGTTCGAGTCCATCGATATAGGCGTGCATAACTTCTTCATAACGAGCGGCCGAAAAAAGCAGCGTGACGTTGACGTTGATTCCTTCGGCGATCATGTCGGCAATCACTGGCACACAGGCCTTGGTGCCCGGAATCTTGATGTAAATATTGGGCATATTTACTTTGCGAAAGAGCGCGCGCGCCGCTTCAGCCGTTCTCGGACCATCATGTGCCAAGTGAGGTGATACCTCGATGGAGACATAACCATCGAGACCGTTCGAAGTTTCGTATAACGGCGTTAAGGCTGTTGCTGCATCTTTGATATCGCGACAAACCAGTTCCCAATAGCAGTCCTCGATGGAAAGGCCTTGTTGCCGCAGCAAACGAAATTGCTCGTCGTAAAGATCCGATGAGGTAATCGCTTTTTGGAAAATCGACGGGTTTGAAGTGATCCCGCGCACACCATCTTCAATCCAACGCGCCAAGGTTCCGTCCTGGAGCCATTGACGGTTGATGTTGTCGAGCCAAGGACTTTGTTGATGCTGAGAATAGAGATCGTGCAGTCGGCTCAAAGCAGGAGTCCTTAACTATTGATCACCAGGTTGGCGTGCTCAACCACATTGTCAACGTTCATTCCGAACAGTTCCATTAGCTGACCGCCGGGTGCGCTAGCGCCGAAATGATCAATGCCTACTGATGCATCGGCCCATAACGACCAACCAAAGGTTGAGCCTGCTTCCACCGAAACACGCGGAACGCCATCGGGAAGAATCGATAATTGGTAATCATCATCTTGCGCGCAGAACAGATCCCATGAAGGCATGGAAACAACACGCACGTTTTGGCCTTGTTCGGTTAAGACCGCGGCCGCATCAAGACAAAGAGAGACTTCGGAACCGGTGCCAATCAAAATGACATCGGGAGTACCCGCGCAATCGGAAAGCACATAAGCGCCTTTGGCAACGTCAGTGTTGTTCTTTGTTCCTGCGAGCACAGGAAGATTTTGACGAGACAGCACAAGGACCGTAGGTCCACCCATTTCGACTGCGATCTTCCATGCCTGAGCAGTTTCATTGGCATCGGCCGGTCGAATGATGCGCAAGTTCGGCATGGCGCGTAGCGACGCTAAATGTTCGATGGGTTGGTGAGTCGGACCGTCTTCACCCACACCAACCGAATCGTGGGTTAGCGAAAAAATTACGTGATGTTGCGAAAGACTGGCGAGCCGCAGTGCTGGGCGTAAGTAATCAGCGAAAACAAAGAAGGTTCCGCCAAATGGCAAAGTGCCACCATGGGCAGCCATGCCGTTCATCACTGCGGCCATGGCGTGTTCGCGTACGCCGAAATGTAATTGGCGACCAGTGCGATGAGTGCGACTGAACGGTTCTTCACCATCAAGTTCAACACCGCAATTACCAGTGAGATCAGCGCCGCCTCCGATAAGACTCGGAATGAAGGGGAGAAGAGCATTCACAACTTTCTTGCCCGCATTACGGGTTGCTACTGATTCACCCGGTTCCCATGTGGGCAGTGCATCAACCCAACCGGAAGATGCACCTAAGGAAAGCGCAAGCGAGAACTCAGCCGACTTCTTGCTGGATTCGAAATTTTCGTACCAACGTTTGCGTAGTTGTTCACCGCGAGTTCCGGCGGCGCGCATATGTTCCAAAACTTCATCGGGGCAGTAGAACGGTTCGTTAGGAATGCCCATCACTTCTTTGGTCTTGGCAATCTCTTCATCACCAAATGGATTGCCATGAGCAAATGCCGTGTCGGTATAGGAAGGCGATGGGAAACCGATATGGCTGCGCAAAATAAGAAGAACCGGTTTGTCGGCAACTGTTTTTGCTCTTTCTAAGGCGTTGGTTAAGGCATCGACATCGTTAGCGATTTCGCCGACAACTTCGACATGCCATCCATAGGAGGTGAAACGCGCAGCGGCATCATCACTTAAGGCCAGTTCGGTGGGGCCATCAATAGAAATGTGATTGTCGTCGTAAATGGCAATCAACTTCGATAAACCTAAATGGCCTGCCAGTGACGCCGCTTCGTGGCTGATGCCTTCTTCTAAATCGCCGTCGCCGCAAATGACGTAGGTGTAGTGGTCGATGAATTCAGAACCAAAACGAGCGCGCAACGACTGTTCCGCTAAGGCCATACCAACGGCGTTCGCAATACCTTGACCGAGCGGTCCCGTAGTGACCTCAACGCCGGGGCAATGATGTAGCTCAGGATGTCCCGCCGTGGGCGAACCGAATTGACGGAAATTCTTAAGATCATCGATCGTCAATCCATAACCAGTTAAGAACAACATCGCGTATTGCAAAATCGAAGCGTGTCCCGCAGAAAGAATGAATCGATCACGATTCGGCCATGCGGGATCGGATGCGTCGTAATTCATAATGCGCGTCCACAACACATAGGCCAAAGGCGCAAGGGCCATAGCGGTACCAGGATGACCCGATTTCGCCTTTTGGGGTGCGTCGAGGGAAAGCCCTCGGATCACATTGATGGTGGTAGTTGTAATTTCGCCTTCGGTCACGTGCTGACCTTAGTAGTGGTGACGGCCGAAAATGGCCGTTGTTGAACCGTTCAGCGAGAGAAATTTTCCTTGGCCATCTTGGGCGAAAATCGGTGAGGCGTTGAAGCCTCCAATGGCCGAGGTGCGCAAGGTGTCGGCGGCGGTTTCCATAAGCGTGGTTGTTAATTGCCCCAGCATGAAACCCCCTAAGGCCGCCGGAGCAAATACTTCACCGCCACTTAAGGTGGCAATCAGGTCTTGTGTTGTCATCGATTCATCAGCGCCTGCGATCTGCACGGTTGTTCCGACCGGCACTGCGCTACCAAGAGCAATCGATTGTGTCGTGCGATCGGCGCCCAAAATTTTTACCGGCCCGTCAGTTGTGGTGATGAGACAAAGTGAGGTCACCAATTGCTGGCGGGCGAGGCGGCGGGTTTCATTTTCGAAGAAATCGTCACTGTCCGAAAGCGAAAGGGCAACGGCATCGTAAAGAACAGAGAGTGCCGGTTGATGATTCAGTTCCATAACCATGGCGCCGTGAGCTTTGGTGACAACGAGTTCGTCTGAAATAGGGCAGAGCGCTTGCGTCGCGGCCAGATCAAAATCTCCCGTTAGTAACAATGCGCCACCAGAGAAAACTTCGGTGTCGAAACCGAGTCGAGCGCCATCGAGTGAATCGGAATTAACAACTCCGCCAATGATGTTCGTTGATGGATGGTTTTGCGCAAAAACATCGAACGAAAACGTGGGTTGCGAAAATGAAAGCGGAGTAGCAATAACGAGCGTTGAGGCGGTCGTGACCGCGGCTGATTCGGCATCAGCGCAAAAAAGCAAGTCGAGATTTTCTTGCGGAGAGAAAGTAGTTAATGCGATTGCGCAACCGGCTTGTTGTAAAAAACCGGCACCAATCACACCACTTGTGCATATCAAGCCAATTTTTCTTGGCGTCAATATGGTGGAAACTGCCGACATGATGTCGGGAAGTGTTCCCACAAAATGTTCGGACGCGCCCACGATGACAATGTCAATTTCTTCGTTTTGTTTTTCCAAAATGTCGGCCAAGGTTTCGCCGACGGCATGAGCCGCAATTGGATTTTGCGATAACGAAGAAAGTATTTGCACTAGACAGGCGGAAGAAGTGTGAGCGGAACCGTGACGACTGGTCCAAGATCAACTCGGCAATCGGCATGAATCGTTCCGTATTCTTCGAAGGTCAATTCGGCGCGTACGAGACGGAAGTTAAATTTTCCCGGTTCAACTTGCAGTGGCTGCACATTGCGAGCCAATTGTTCTTCGCCCCGTCGATAAACAACTTCAAGTGCACCGGTTGACTTTGCATCGGCCGGACAATGAACGATCACACAGAGATGCGGTTCGAGTGTTACCGGCACGGGTGAAGGTGCCGCCAAGGAAAATTGCACACCACCAAGATCAAGGCGAGTGGACGGTCCCGGTACTTGACGGGTCTCAATTGAGTCGAGAAAGAGTGCGGCAAGAATGTCCATTTGGTTTCGATGATCCTTCGGTGGCAGCGATTACGTTGAAAATAGGTCAATTTATGACGCTGATTCCAATGGGCGTCGGCGAGAGTACAACGACCGCTAGCCTTGGAAAATGGCTGTGAGCGAAGGCGCTGTGACTACTCGGGAGCAAATCCTGATTGAGGCTGAGCGCTGCTTTGCTCAAAGCGGATTCGATGGAACGTCGCTCAACGATATTGCCGAAGCAGTTGGTATTCGGCGTTCAAGCGTGTTGCATCATTTTCCTTCAAAGGACGCCATCTACCGCGAAGTTTTCGAACGAACAATGGCGGAATGGCTCACGCGTCTCGATATCGCCAGTGACTCGGCGGCCAGCGGCTGGGAAAAAGTTGATTCGGTGCTCGTGGCCGGTTTCCGGTTTTTCGAACAGAATCCGCAATTCGTGCGTATCGCGCGACGCGAGGCGTTAGATGATGGTGGACATTTACGAATTGATCTGGGAGAAGCATTGCGTCCTCTTTTTGAACGCGCCGTTGCCTGGTTCGATTCGGAAATGGACAAAGGAACATTTCGACGTTTCGATTCTGCCCAATTGTTATTAACTGGTTATGGCGCTCTTTTGAGTTATTTCTCTGACTTGCCATTTATCGCCGGACTTACCCAACATGATCCGCTCGGCGCTGATGCCTTGGCGCAACGCTTGGAACATGTGCGATCGTTTTTCCGCGCTGCTTTAGTTCCGTGACACTTTCTGAATTCGAATCCAAAGAGTTGCTGCGGCAGTTCAACATTCCGTTTTTACCGGAATGTCTCGCTCCCGATGCCGAAACAGCTTCTGCCTTTGCGTCAAGTTTTTCGGGACCGATGGCGGTCAAACTTTGCGGCGACAACATTGCGCATAAAACTGAACGCGGACTGGTACGTCTTGGCGTCGCGCCGTCGGCCGTGGGCGAAGTAGCCGAAACGCTTTTGAAGGCAGGAACGGCCGCCGATGCTGTCACCGGTGTTTTGGTTGCACCAATGGCGGAAGGAATTCGGGAGTTCATCGTTGGCATTCATCGTGATGACAACTTCGGATTCACCATCATGGTTGGTGTGGGCGGTGTGTTAGCTGAAGCGATTGCCGATGTTGCTTTTCGATTAGTCCCTATCAGTAATTTCGACGCCCACGACATGTTGCGCTCATTGCGCAGTCAATCCCTCTTTGCGCCGTTGCGTGGAGAACCAGCGGTAGACATAGAAAAATTCGTTGAACTCCTTAGTGGCTTGAGTTCCGCTGCGCTAACAATCAATGGATTGCGTTCCATTGATCTCAACCCCGTACGAATTTGCGATGGTATGCCGGTCGCGCTCGACGCGTTAGTGGAGATCGACCAATGAATTCCATCACTACTGAACATTTCTCTGCGTTATTCGATCCCGATGTCGTAGTCGTCGCGGGTGCATCAACCCATCCCGGAAAATTCGGTTTCGTAGCGCTCCACAATATTTTGGCGTCGGGTTTCCAGGGCGAAGTATTCGCTACCAATCGAGAAGAACAAGAAGTGCTCGGTCGACCAACCTATGCATCGATCGATGCGCTTCAGTGTCAAAAGATTGATCTGGTCTTTCTCTGTACCCCTCCTCAGTTCAACGAAGAGGTATTACGTCAAGCGGCGGCCAAAGGGGCCAAAGCCGTTTTTGTCGCCTCGGCTGGTTATCGCGAAGCGTCAGCCGAAGGCGCCGAAGCGGAACGTCAATTAGTGGCACTCGGTCAGGAACTTGATCTTTTGATTGTGGGACCAAACGGGCAAGGTTTGGTTTCGACACCCAAATCGTTATGCGCGCAAATTGTCGCTCCCTACCCACCGGCCGGATCAATTGGTATCGCTAGTCAATCGGGAAACTTCGTTTCGTCGTTTTTGAATTTGTCACGTCAAGCCCAAGTTGGCGTTAGTCGCGCCATTTCGGTGGGTAATGCCGCCAGTGTCGGCGTTGTTGAAATGGCGGAATTTTTTGCTGATGACCCAGCAACCAGCGTTGCTCTTCTTTATGTCGAAGGTATTGAAAACGGACGCGACTTTGCCGAGCGCATGCGACGCTTTTGTCAGAAAATTCCGGTAGTCATCATGAAAGGCGGACGTTCCCAACAGGGCGCCCGTGCCGCAGCGAGTCACACCGGATCGTTAGCGACCGACGATGTTGTCTTTGATGGGATGTGTCGCCAGATTGGTGCGCAACGAGCGAATTCGGTAGCGGAAGCATTCGATTTTGCTGCGGCATTCGCCACAATGACTTTGCCCCAAGGCCCGCGCTTAGGAATTGTGACCACCGTGGGAGGATGGGGTGTGCTCGCTGCCGATGCTTCCGCTCACACTGATCTGCAATTGGCAGATTTGCCCCCAGATCTTGAAGAGCGTTTGAACGAACTTTTGCCGCCCCGTTGGAGCAAGAACAATCCCATCGATTTAGCCGGTGGCGAAACGAAAGACACGATCGTCGATGTGCTGAATGCCGTTGTGGCCCACGATGCATTCGATGCGGTGTTGCTTTTAGGGATGGGCATTCAATCGAATCAAGCCAAACTCGAAGAGTTCGGCGGCTTCTATCCTGATTTTGGTTTAGAGCGAATTGTTTCATTTCATTACCGCCAAGACGCGCGTTATGTCACCGAGGCGTTGCGGTTAGGTGATGAACAACAAAAGCCAGTTGCCATTGCTACGGAGTTAGCAATCGGTGATCCTGAGAATGCCGCGGTGCGAGCCGTTGTCGATCAAGGTGGTTATTGCTTTAGTTCCGCCGAGCGGGCGGTTGCTGCACTTGGCCAGTTGTACCGACGCAAATTGTGGTTGGACCATCAGTAATGATTTCCAAAGTTGTGAAGGGTTTTCGTTGGCCTATTCGACGAATGGCATTGGTGTTGGTGATTGGCGCGCTATTTCTTTTCACCTCATTGCCAATAGCAACCCAAGCCGGCGCCGAAGAGTCAGATGTTGTTTTCGAACCCGTGACACCCGTTCTTTCGGCGCGTCGTTTTGCTCCAGTGTTGCAATCAACGAATGCCGATCCGGCGTTAAATAATGATTTGAATACGTTTTTGCGCAGCACCCCTGGTGATGCTTGCGCGTTGGTGAAATCTGATGGTCGAGTCGTGGTGGATCGGAAAGCCGATACGCCATTTGCACCCGCGTCAGTGATGAAGCTGGCAACGGCCATCGGGGCGTTAGAAATCTTGGGTCCCGATTACCGCATGCAAACCAAATTTGTCACCAACGGAAAGTTTTCGAACGGGATAGTTGATGGCGATCTCTATGTCATTGGTGGGGGAGATCCCCTCATTACTACTAAAGGTTACAAATCGGTTTTTGACGATCCTGATCAAGTACTTGAGCCCATGACCGATCTCGTCAATAAGTTGAAAGAAAAAGGTGTCAAAGAAGTTCGGGGCGCCATCATCGGTGATGACACTCGCTATGAAAATGTGCGCTGGATTCCTAGTTGGCCCACTCGTTACCAAATTGGTGGAACGGTTTCGCCGCTATCGGCACTGGTCGTAAACGATGGCAACACTGGTTACACCGAAACTCCGGATGAGCCGACGACAAACCGTAAAGCCGGTGATCCACCGCTTTTGTTTGTGCAAACTTTGAAGACGCTGCTTAACCAAAATGGAATTACCGCCAACGGTGAAGCGCGCACGGGTCGGACACCCGATGAAGTGAAAGAAATCACCGTGTTCGATTCGTTACCGATGGTCGACATTGTGAATGAAATGTTGGCCAACTCCGATAACACGACGGCCGAATTAGTTCTGCGCGAAATCGGCGCGCAAAATTCGGGACAGGGAACTACGGCAGCCGGCATAGCGGCCGTACGCGACGTTCTCACCCAAAAATCCATTCCGCTCGATGGTTTTGTGCAGGTGGATGGATCCGGTCTCGATCTCACCAATCGTATGTCTTGCCGCACAGCATTAGCTCTTTACGAAGTTATTGATACTTATCCCGATGTAACGAGCAAACTGCCGGTAGCCGGACGCACGGGAACATTACGGAAGCGAATGTTGCAAATCGAAGCCACCGGAAAAGTGGTCGCCAAAACCGGAACGCTTAATTCGGTTAATGCTTTAGCCGGACGGTCAACCACAAAACCGGGCAATTTCATCGAGTTTGCTTTCATACACAATGGCACTGATCCACGTGGACAAGTAGTGGGCGATGTTTTTGCTGAGCGGCTGATGTCATTTGCGAAAGGCGCGAAACTCTCGGCGCTTTCTCCGGCGGCAGCAAAACAAATAACGCCCGAAAAGAAAAAATAATGAGCGACTATTACCAACTGCCCATGTTTCCATTGGGATCAGTCGTTTTCCCGCAAATGGTTTTACCGTTACATGTTTTTGAAGATCGTTACCGTCAATTGGTCGAAGAGTGTTTAGCGGGTGACGGAATTTTTGGAACTTGTCTTATCGAACGCGGATCGGAAGTGGGCGGGGGAGATACTCGTTCTGATACCGGAACGCTGATGCGAATTGTTGACGCGCAACAAATGCCCGATGGTCGTTATGGAATCGTGTCGGTGGCCATTGGTCGCTGTGAAATTTCGGAATGGCTTCCTGATGATCCGTATCCATTGGCATTGGTGGCCGAATGGCCGGACCAAATTCCCATCGAAGGATTCAACGAAGAACTCAATGCGTTTGTAAGTGCGCTGCGCCAATTTTTGGCGCGGGCGGTGGAGATGGGAGTCGATTGGGGACCGGCAACGTTCACCGTTCCGCCGGATGCCACCATGGCCACATGGTTTTTGGCCTCATTAGTGCCCGTCGGTCCACTCGATCGTCTCGAGATACTGCGCACTCCTGGGCCTTCGCAGAGGGTCAGGCTGATGAGTCGTCTCCTCGATGAACAGTTCTCCATGCTGGAGCGCCAAATCGAATTATTTGAAACTGGTGATGAGGCCGACGAGGGCCCCGATCTGCCCTAATTCCGAAACAAGCGGTAAAGGTGCGATACTGACACCCATGGCTGAACAGTCGATTGGCGACCGAATCAAAGAAGTCTGGGACATGGTCGTCGCCTATGCCAAGCAAGAGACGATTGATCCGTTACGCACTATCGGGCGCTATGTCGCTTATGGCATTGGCGGAATGGCTGTCATAACGCTTGGCGTTGTTCTTCTTGGTTTTTCTCTTCTGCGCGGTTTGCAGGAAATCGATGCCTTCGACGGATTTTGGAAATGGGTTCCCTATCTCATCCTCGTCATTGTTTTTGGTGGCCTTACCGCCATTGCGTTTAAGCAAATATCTCGACCGAGCGGCGCCAAGAAGGCGGCACCGAAATGAAACATGCAGCCGAGCCCAAAAAAATTACGCGGGATGATCTTGAATCGAAGTTTCGTTCTATTCAAGGTGAAGTGGCTGAGGTCGAAGATGATGCCTTGAGCATCGGCACCATCGTGATTGCCGCCGTGGCTGTTTCGGTGGTTGTTTTAGCGTTCGCTCTTGGCACTCGGCGCGGTAAGCGACGACGCACGGTTCTGGAGATCCGCCGCGGATGAGCATCCTGTCGACTGCTCGACGCTTGGGATTTTCGAAAGGCGTGCTGGGCGGAAATAAGAAATGGCTCATCATCGGTGCCATCGCTTGGACGTTGCGCGCTTTGCGCTGGGCATGGACCCCTTCACCAAAAACGGTGTACCGCAAGAAACTCGAAGTAGGCGAAACAATTGTTGTGCGCCATGATCCACCTCGGCCCACTCGACGCCAACGCCGCAAAGCAAAACGTCGTCAGCGCAAACTCGATAAGCGGCAGGCTAAACAGTTAGTACGTGAGCGCAAAGGCGAGTTGACGGATGTCTAAACCTTTTGCGGCTGGCGACAAAGTTCTCTTGATCGATGCCAAAAGGCGTCGTTATCTCATCACCTTAAAACCACAAGGTGAATTTCATTCTCATTCCGGCTTCGTCCCTCATGAATCGATTATGGGGAAAGAAGAAGGGGAGACGGTGTATTCCACTCGTGAGACACCGTATTTGGCTTTGCGTCCTACGTTGGCAGATTTCATTTTGAAGATGCCCCGTGGTGCACAAGTCATTTATCCAAAAGATCTCGGACCAATCCTTATGTTCGCCGATATTTTTCCGGGCGCGAATGTCTTTGAATCGGGAATTGGTTCGGGTGCACTTTCCATGGCGATGTTGCGAGCCGGAGCGTCAATTGTTGGGTACGAATTGCGCGAAGACTTTGCCTCGCGGGCACAAGAGAATGTGCAATCTTTTTTGGGTGCGGAAGCAATGTCGCGCTATCGCGTTGAGTTACGTGATTCCTACGAAGGAATAGACGAAACCAATCTTGATCGTGTGGTGTTGGATTTGCCAGAGCCCTGGCGAATTGTTCCGCATGCAGAAAAAGCACTGCATCGCGGTGGAATTTTGTTGGCCTACACACCATCAATTGTGCAGGTCATGCAGTTACGAGAAGCATTGGGTAACAGCGATTTTGATGTACCCGAAACGGTGGAGGTTTTGAATCGAACCTGGCATGTGGAAGATCAAGCGGTGAGACCAGATCACCGCATGGTCGCGCATACCGGGTTTCTTACCTACGCTCGGCTTCTCGGTTCCGCGTAAATGAGTTTCTTCGACTTCCTCCTTCTCGCGATTTTTGTTTTCACCGCGTTGGCCGGCTTTCGGTTGGGCTTTGTGGCGCGTATGAGTTCGTGGCTTGGTTTAGGTGTTGGCCTCTATGTCGGTGTTCTGGTTCTTCCGTTCGTTATCGACCAAATTGGTTCGGGCAATGCACCGCTCGGATTAGGTATTTCCATTTCGGTGCTCATTATTTCGGCGTTAATTGGGCAGGCGATTGGTTTTGCCGTAGGTGGAAAGTTTGCGCCGCGCAATTCCATCGGCACGTGGTCAACCGTTGATCATGTTGCGGGCGCCATTGCCGGAATGGTCGGAGCCGTCATCGCTCTCTGGCTGTTGATCCCACTTTTAACTTCCGGGCCCACATGGATTGCTCAACAAACATCAAATTCGTTCGTTGCCCGATCTGTTTCAACTGCTTTAGGACCGTCGCCCGATGCCGTGCGCGCATTGCAGGGCGTCATTGGTGACGATTCCTTTCCGCAAGTGTTCGATTTATTGCGGCCCACTCCAGATTTCGGCGCGCCACCTTTAGTTTCCGGTTTAAGCCCCGAGTTGGAACAAACCGTGTCGAAGTCCATTGTGAAACTGGAAAGCAAAGCGTGTAGTCGATTGCAAGACGGGTCTGGATTTTTCATTCGCGAGAACTTGGTCTTAACGAACGCGCATGTGGTTGCCGGTCAAAGCGAGACCGTGGTTGAACTCGACGACAATCGTCGCGTGTCGGGAAAAGTGGTGGGGTTCGATCCCGCCCGCGACTTGGCGGCGGTGCAATTGCCATCGGCGTTGCGACCGGCGCTGACTCTGACTCCTAATGCTCCCGCCGTCGATGTCATGGGCGCCGTTTTCGGCCATCCCGGTGGTGGCACGATGCGCATTGCACCATTCCGAGTAGCGCGCACGATCATCGCAACGGGTCGCGATATTTACAACGAGCGGCGCACGAATCGACAGGTAGAAGAACTCGTCGCCGTTTTAGCTCCGGGAGATTCGGGATCGCCCGCGGTGAATCAACAAGGGCAGGTGGTGGGCGTAGCGTTTGCGATCGCGCGCGATCAACAGAACGTTGCCTACGCCTTGGCGCCCTCGGAAGTGCGCAAGTTTCTCGAAACTATTTCTGATCAACCGGTATCAACCGGTCGTTGTATTTGAGTGCTATTCGACTTCGATGAAAATGCACTCGCCGGGGCACTCTTCGGCAGATTCAATAACGCCGTCGAGTTGGCCGTCGGGGATATTCGCTAATCCCGCGGCACCGCCTGGATCAGAGAAAACCTTGTCGCCCTCTTTTACATAGGCCAGGCCATCATCAAGAAGGGTGAACACGTCGGGGGCGATCTCCTCACAGAGTCCGTCGCCGGTGCAGAGATCTTGGTCGATCCAGACCTTCATGTCATTCAAACCTCGTAGTGGAGGGGGATACGTAGGCGACACCATAGTAGGAAAACGGCCCGATGCAACATCTAGAGCCCGAAGAAACCCAACAATTTTTATCAACCCGATTCAGCAATTCGACCGGTATCACCGCAAAATCATGAGTGGCGGCGATAGGGTCCGGATGTTGAAGGAGTTCAGGATGAGCGACGAAAACGCAAC
>CAYOHV010000023.1:13160-14355 GCA_964403825.1 uncultured Bifidobacterium sp.
AATGATGACGGCACGGTTGATGTGTTTTCTGGTGGACGCAAAGTGCGCGTGGCGATGCATCCCGATGTGGATCTCAATGATTTGGAGCGCGGTAGTGAAGTAGTTCTCAACGAATCGCTCAATGTTGTTATGGCTCGTTCGCCGGAACGCACTGGCGAAGTGGTGACCTTCAAAGAACTCCTCGAAGACGGCGCCCGCGCCATGGTTTTGGGACGCGCCGACGAAGAGCAAGTTGTTGAACTTTCTGACGAACTCATCGGTGAAAAATTGCGGGCCGGTGACAGTGTTCTTTTGGATCCGCGCGCTGCGTTGCTCATTGAGAAATTGCCTCGTCCCGAAGTTGAGCAATTGGTGTTGGAAGAAGTACCCGACATCACTTATGAAGACGTTGGTGGTTTAGATCAACAAATTGAACAGATCACCGATGCCGTTGAACTTCCGTTTTTGCATCATGAATTGTTTGCCGAACATCAACTTCCGGCACCCAAAGGCATTTTGCTTTACGGTCCTCCCGGTTGCGGAAAGACGTTGATCGCCAAGGCAGTGGCCAATTCGTTGGCGAAAAAAGTCGCCGAAGTTTCGGGCGATTCACACGCGCGCAGTTACTTCTTAAATATCAAAGGTCCCGAGTTATTAAATAAATATGTGGGCGAAACTGAACGGCAAATTCGTTTGGTGTTCGAACGGGCGCGAGAGAAAAGCGAAGAAGGCTGGCCGGTCATCGTGTTTTTCGATGAGATGGATTCTCTTTTCCGCACTCGCGGTACTGGAATTAGTTCCGATATGGAATCCACCATCGTTCCGCAGTTGTTGGCCGAGATCGACGGTGTTGAAACCTTGAAAAATGTCATCGTGATTGGTGCGTCCAACCGCGAAGATCTCATTGATCCGGCAATCTTGCGGCCTGGCCGCCTCGACGTGAAGATCAAAATCGAACGTCCCGATGAAGCTTCAGCCGCCCAGATTTTCTCTCGTTATCTCACCAGCGATCTGCCACTCGATGCCGAAGAAATCGATTCGCTCGGTGGCGGCGAACGCGAAAAAGCCGTGCGCATGATGATTGAACAAACTGTGGCGGAGATGTATCGCCAAGATGAAGCCAATCAGTTCTTAGAGGTGACGTATCAAAACGGCGATAAAGAAATCATGTACTTCAAAGATTTCTCTTCTGGCGCCATGATCGAAAACATCGTTC
>CAYOHV010000024.1:0-14072 GCA_964403825.1 uncultured Bifidobacterium sp.
TTTCGCTTAGAGGCTTTACTCCGAGGGCTCTGTTCATGTCGTGGTCGTCCATGTTTCCCAAGATCTCAAACTGGTCGGGGTTGTATTTGTCGAGAAAACTGATCGGGACTCCCATGACTCCCGGGTAGTCGCTGGGAATTGAATCCGTAAATGGCACTTCGATCGCATCGAAATTGTCGTATTTCCGATACCCGTTTTCTTTCAATTGTTTGTGTTTGCTGTATGTCAAGTTCCCCTTATAAGTCATGAGTGAGAGCGGCTGGTGACGCCGTCCGTGGTCAAGGTTTGTAAACCAAGTTGAGCTCGCGCGTGCGTAAAGCACTCCATCAACGATTCTCCATTTGCTTCCCTCTTTCCCGGACTTTTTTAAAGTGTCGGCGAGAGGCTCAGGTACAGCGAAGAGCATGTCTGCGCCCATTGAAGTGCTACCGAGCCACAATTCGTCTTTCATTATCAGTGGGAAGACTTCTTTATAGGTAATTGCATTTTTGTTGCCGATGATGACGAAATCCTTGTTTGCTTCAACGATCCATCCAAGGAATTCTCTGAAGAGCGAGAACGGGGGATTAGTGATGATGATGTCTGCTTCGTCGCGTAGGCGGCAGATTTCTGCACTACGAAAATCGCCATTTCCTTCGAGGTATTCCCATTCGAGATCGTTTGAGTCGATTCGACCGTCTCCAGTCTTGTCGCGATGCAAAACGAAAATTTTTCCGTTCAATTTGGTCTTGAGTTCGTCGAATTGTGGACTTTCGGTTTCGAAGAGTGTTGGTTGAGTCAAGAAATTGATAGTCCTGCTTGCTGGAGCGAAACTCGTACTGATTAATTTTTTGATTCCAAATCTTTGAAAGTTTTGGGCGAAGTACTTGGTGAAGTTGCTCCATTCGGGATCGTCGCATGGGAGCAAGATCGTCTTGTCACGGAACACGTTCTCGTCGAAGTCGAGATATGCGTTCATCTCTTTTTCGATGTCGGGGTATTGCGTGTAGAACTCGTCGTTTTTTGCGAGTCGAGCGTTTCCGAGTGTGCTGTTAGCCACCGACAACACCTCGCGTGGCGGCAACTTGATTTAATTCTTTTTTGAGTGACTTAGAGTTCTTGGCCTCTTTGTTCACTTTTCCCCCGGGTCAACAACAAACAAAACGAGCCCGAGTACTCAATATTTTTAAAGGAACTTGACCGAATGAGCGAATATCCAAGTGTTCTAGAACTATGAATGCATTGGATCTTTTAGGCGAACAGAAGGCACATTTAACAACTCTGATTTTTTGAGATTGCCGAACTTCATTAAAGATTTAATGAGGCTTTAGGCCTTTAGTAGCGAGGTGATTAGATTGGATCCAGAGATTGAAATTTTCCACGGAGTTTTTTGGAAACCAGAAGATCCTGCCGTGCACAAGTCTGGGATTCTTGCGCTTTCGAGCGACGGGAAAAATTCGCTCCAACTCGTTGATGGGCTTGTACCAAATCCCTTGCTTAGCGAATTTTCGAGACAGCCGGTGCTCCACGGATCCATCGGTTCAACAGAAATAACGCTCTTAGATCTCTGCTTTGATGATTACACAGTCTTCCCGCAGATCTCTGACACTGGTGAAGAGAAATACTCCGCGAAATATTGCATTCGGGGGCAACATCTCACTGAGGAGGATTGCAAGTTCGACTCGATCAGATTTGTCGTGCCTGGTTTTGATCACTGGTATGAAACTCATCCGAGCGCCGTTACCGAAGCGGGAGTATTTATTGTTTTTGCAGTTGGTCACCCAAATCGCGTTTCGGTTACTTCAGACGAATTTGATTTAAGTATTTTCTTCACGAGTGACTTTGAACAATCGTCTAGGTCGATTAAGTTGGAAACCTTTTGCAAATTTGAGATCAATTTTAAATCCCCAAGAACGATTCAAGAAATGCTTGTTGTCGCCGAAACTATTCAAACGCTTGTGAGTTTCGCTATTGAAGATCACGTCGCACCGCTCAGAAAAATCGAAGTGTGGAAAAATGGCTCCGTCGACAGAAGTAAAGAAAATGGTTTGTGGGTCAACTGCAAAACTTCATTTAGGGCAGACAGTTTGCCAGATAAGTTTCAAAAGCCACGATTCTCATTCGACGAGATTGGCGGTTTGGACTTCGTGGCAATGTGGATTGAATATGCCTCGAAAATTTACTCAATTCAGTCGGCAGTCCACCTTTTAAATCAGGAAGAAATATTTATTGAATTGAAATTCATCAACCTCTGCATGGCGGTTGAGTCACTCTATAAATTTCGTCACGCGGAAGGGGGTTATAAGCCGAAACTGAAAGAATCACTTGAGGAGATGTTGGAGATCCTAGATACTTTTGATCAAAGTTTTGCCCCTTATGAAATGAAGGATGACTGGGTCGAACTGATTCAGAAAACAAGGAATGCTTTCGCGCATGAAATAACCGCGGAGAGTAAATTGTCTTTGCAGGACCTTTATGATTTGATGCAGTCGCTTCGAGTGGCCTTCATCGCCGTCTTGCTTATTCTGGCCGGAGCTAATTCCCAAGCGATTCGGTCATTGTCAGAGTCCTCCTTCAATCGATGGGTGAAGACTCAGTGCATGGCTTTACTAGGAAATCGTGCAAACGCTAAGGATTGCAGGTTGCGTGAAGAGAGTTAGCTTGGCAATTGATAATTGGCGGCCGGGACTTTGGGCTGATTCATGTGACTTTGATTCGCCGGTACCCTGTAACTCATATGGCGAAACGATTCGTAATCATTGGTGGAGGGCCAGCGGGTAACACGGCGGCCACTTATGCAGCTCGGTTTGGCGCTGAGGTCACCATGATCGAAAGTGATGTTGTTGGTGGGGCAGCGCATTTGCGCGACTGCATTCCTTCTAAAGCCATGATCGCAACCGGCGATGCGCTTGGCCGCATTAACGATGCCCACCGCATGGGTCTCACCGATGTTGCGGCCTCGTTAGATTTCTCCGCGCTGCGCACTCGAATTTCTGAAATCAGTGCTCGGTTAGAAAAGTCCACCACGTCGCTTTTGCAAAGCCAGGGTGTCAACATCATTCATGGTCGTGGACGCATGCTTGATGCGCACACTGTTGGTGTCACCACTGCTGAAGGTGAACAACATGTTGAAGCCGATGTGGTGTTAATCGCCACCGGCAGCCGCCCCCGCATTCCCGAATGGGCAACGGTTGATCATCGCCGCATGCTCACCACTCGTGATGCCTATCCGCCGGTGGAGTTGCCCGAACATTTAGTGGTGATCGGTTCGGGTGTGACCGGTGTGGAATTTGTGCACATGTTTTCTTCGTTTGGTTGCGAAGTGTCGCTCATTGTGAGTCGTCAACAAGTGCTGCCGTTAAAAGATCCGGAAGTGGCTGCTGCGCTTGAACAAGATTTTCTTGCCCGTGGTGTGAATTTGTTGAAAGGTGCCAAAGCGGTAACGGCCACTGTCACCGATAACGACATCACCATCGAATGCACCGATGGGCGAGTGGTGAGCGGATCGCATGCATTGTTAGCCATTGGTTCGTTACCTAATACCGAAAATTTGGGTCTTGAGGCTCTCGGCGTTGAGATGAACAGCGGCTATGTGTCGGTTGATCACAACTGCTTATCGTCGGTGAAGCACATTTATGCCGCGGGCGATGTGTCGGGCAAGTTGCCGCTGTCATCGGTAGCGTCGTTACAAGGTCGCAAAATTGCTGAGCATGCAATGGGATTGCATGTTGGTCCGCATCGTCATATCGATTATGAAAAAGCGGCGTCGGCAATTTTCACCGAACCGGAAATTGCCGATGTGGGATTAGCCGAAGCCGATGCGTTTGCTGAAGGCCGCAAAATCCGCGTCACGAAAGTTCCGTTTTCGGCCAATGCCAAAGCGTTAATCGAAGATGACCCCCGTGGTTTTGTGAAGATCATTTCTGATCCGGCAACGGGCGTGGTGTTAGGCGGTTCCATTGTGGGACGTCATGCAGCCGAACTCATCTCAGTGGTGGCCTTGGCGGTCAACTCTGGTTTGCGAGTGGCTGATCTGCATGAATCGTTGTTTGTGCATCCGTCGATGGCCGAAGCGCTCACCGACGCCGCTGAATAATTCGCACCGCGCACATCGCCAAGCGAAACCGACTAAAACATTGCCCAACACAAGGGGGAATGCGATGCCATATCGCGTTGTGCAATGGACAACGGGCAATGTCGGCCAACAATCAGTGAAGGCCGCCATGAACAACCCAGATCTTGAACTTGTTGGTTGTTATGCCTACGGAAGCGACAAAGTGGGCCGTGATGTTGGCGAACTTTGCGGCATCGAACCAATTGGTGTGCTCGCCACTAACGACATTGATGCGCTCATTGCGCTCAAACCTGATTGTGTGATTTACAACCCGAAGTGGCCTGATGTTGATCACATGGTGAAGTTGCTTTCGGCCGGAATCAACATTTCATCAACGGCGGGTTTTATAACCGGTCATGCGCTCGGTGAAGGACGTCAACGCATCATTGATGCATGTGAAAAAGGAAAGTCGAGCATTTTCGGTTCGGGCATGAACCCGGGCTTTGCCAATTTGTTGGCGTTAGTGTCGGCCGGTCTTTGCGATCGCATCGAATCGGTGCGGGTATTGGAATCAGTTGATTCCACTGGTTACGACTCGGAAGACACTGAGCGTTCCGTTGGTTATGGACGACAAAAAGATGATCCCGAATTGCCAGCGTTGATTGCTAAAGGCACTGCCGTGTTTGGTGACGCGGTGTATCTCACTGCTGATGCATTAGGTATTGAACTTGATGATGTTCGTTGCGAAACCGAAGTGGCAACCACCACTGAATTTTTAGATTTAGGTTCGTGGTCAATTAATGCCGGTGAAGTAGCGGGTGTGGCAGCCAGTTGGCAAGGTTTCCGTAACGGACAAAAAATCATTTCCTGTGATGTGCGTTGGCGTAAAGGTCGCACGCTTGAGCCCGACTGGAAAGTTGAACATGGCTATGTCGTTGAAGTGAATGGCATGCCATCGGTGCGCACCAAACTTGAAGTGTTTCCGCCCGCTGATTTCGTGGCGCATTCCTTCGCCGATTACATGATTTTGGGCATGGTGATGACGGCATTACCGGCAGTCAATGCCGTGCCCACGGTGTGCGAAGCAGCACCTGGAATTCTCACCTACGCCAACGGCCCGCTGCCGTTACCGCGTGGTTGGGTGCGTCAATAAGTTGTGTGCGAGTTGTTATTCGATAACAACGACAACGTCGCCAGAACCAACAGCGTCGCCAGGAGCAACCTTGATTTCTTTCACGGTTCCTGACTTGTCGGCAGTGATGTTGTTTTCCATCTTCATGGCTTCCAACACACAAACCGTTGCGCCTGCTTCAACTTCCTGACCCACTTCAACAAGAACCTTCACGATGGTTCCTTGCATGGGAACAGCCACGGCACCACTGCCGCCGCCGGCGCCACCGCCCGCACCGCCGCCACGACGGGGACGAGCTGCAGATTTCGCTGCACCACCGGCAACAACTGCGCCGGCTTGTGATTCAGGCACGAACACCTTCACCGCGAAACGCTTGCCGTTGACTTCAACATCAACATCGCGTTGCACCTTTGCTTCACCATCTTCATCAGAAGCAGTGGCATTGGCTTTCACACCAGTGAGATCGAGAGTGTCCTCAACCCACTTAGTTGAATGCGTTCCCGCCATGAAGTCGGGGTGTTCCAAGATGGCGATATCGGCCGGAATAGTGGTGGCGATACCTTCAATGCGGAATTCGCGCAGTGCACGCAAGGTGCGGCGAATTGCAGTTGGGCGATCTTCGCCCCAACAAATCAACTTGCCGACCAAGTTGTCGTAGTACTGGCTGACGGTGTCGCCAGATTCATAACCGCCATCCCAACGCGTGCCGAAACCGGCCGGAGGAACAAGCGTGGTGATGTGACCCGGTGAAGGAAGGAACTTACCTTCGGCGGGATCTTCAGCATTGATACGAATTTCAATGGCTGAACCATTGAGTTGAATTGAATCTTGGGTGAACGACAACGGAAGTCCGGATGCGACACGAATTTGTTCGGCCACTAAATCAATTCCGGAAACCATTTCGGTTACAGGATGCTCAACCTGCAAACGAGTGTTCATTTCTAAGAAGAAGAATTCGCCGTCTTGGTAAAGGAACTCAACTGTTCCTGCGTTGACATAACCACAAGCCTTTGCAACTTTGACGGCTGCTTCACCCATGGCTTGACGAATGGCGTCGGGAAATTCCGGTGCCGGACTTTCTTCAACAAGTTTTTGGTGACGACGTTGTGCCGAACAATCGCGTTCAGCCACCCACACGCAATTGCCATGAGTGTCAGCGATGATCTGCATTTCGATATGACGCGGCCATGTGAGGTAGCGCTCGACATAGCACTCATCGCGTCCAAAACCCTTTAAAGCCTCGCTTTTTGCTGATTCAAACGCTTCGGCTGCTTCGGCTTCGCTGCGTACAACGCGCATGCCGCGACCACCGCCGCCATAGGCAGCCTTAATGGCAATCGGCCAACCGAATTCGTTACCGAATGCGATTACTTCCGATGCGTCATTTAAAAATTCAGTTGTGCCAGGCACGCCAGAAACACCAGCGGCTTGTGCCGCGATACGACTGGAAACTTTGTCGCCCATAACTTCGATTGCTTCAGGCGGTGGACCAATAAATGTCACGCCACGTTCGGTGATAGCGCGTGCGAAGTCGGTGTTTTCGGAAAAGAATCCGTAACCCGGATGCACACCATCAGCACCGCTGCGTTCGATGACATCAAGAATTGCATCGGTGTTGAGATAACTCTCAGCAGCAGTTTGACCACCTAAGGCGTAAGCCTCGTCGGCCAGTCGGACATGAAGAGCGTCTCGATCGAGTTCCGAATACACCGCCACAGTGGCAATGCCCATCTCTTGACAGGCACGGATTACTCGGACTGCGATCTCGCCGCGATTAGCAATCAGGATTTTTTTGAGCACGGCGTATGGTGGCACATATGAAGGGGCCATTTGCTAACTCCGTGCCTAGAACTCGGTTCGACCAGATTCAATGGGTCGCCGAGACGGGTTCCACCAATCAAGATGCACTTGCGGCGGCGAGCGCTGGGGCCGACGAAGGCCTTGTTTTGCTGGCCGATTACCAATCTGCGGGCCGAGGGCGGCTTAATCGCACCTGGGAGGCACCTAGAGGCGCTTCTGTGCTGTGCTCGGTACTTCTGCGGCCTTCGCTAGAGCCAGACGAACTGTTTTTGCTCACGGCGGCCTGTGCGGTGGCGGCTCGTCAAGCGGTTGCCGAGGTCACCGGCGTCGAGTTGGGATTGAAATGGCCCAACGACCTGATCTTTTCGACCCCCGATGGTGGCACGCGAAAAGTTGCCGGCATCTTGGCCGAATCGCATGTGGTGGCCGGCTCGGTTGATGCCGTGGTGGTGGGCATGGGTCTCAATGTGAACTGGCCGGCTGATCTGCCGAGTGACTTAGTTGAAATTGCCACGGCGCTTAATCATCTTTGTGGTCATGAAGTTGAACGTAACGACATTGTGGTTGCGTGGTTAACGCATTACGAAGCGGCGTTACAACAAATTGAAAATGCATCAACGCGTCATGAATTTTTAAAAACCTATAGCGCGCAGTTAGTCACTATTGGGCAAAACGTGCGCGTGGAAACAGCACACGAAACGTTTTCGGGTGCGGCGCGTGGGCTTTCGGCCAAAGGTCATCTGTTAGTTGATTGCGATGGCACCGAACGCGAAGTCACCGTTGCTGATGTGGTGCATTTACGCGCCACTCACTAAGCGTTGGCGTAAAGGGTTTGTGCTTGTTGGGTGAATTCACCGGCGGTGGGCGCGAATTGCACTTGCGCATCGTTTGCTAGTTGCACCGACGCAACTGGTTGCACGCCGCTAATGGCTGAGGTCACAAACATTTCGGTTGCGTGTGAAAGTTCGGAAGTCGTGATTTCGACTTCACGCACGGGAAGTTGTGAGCAGAGAAATTCACGCACCACGCCAGCCAAACAGCCGGTCGACAAACTGGGTGTGCGGAGTTGTCCATCGAGAACGAAAAACACATTGGCGTTCGGGCATTCGCTCACAAAACCGGCCGTGTCCAATAAAAGCGCACCATCGAAACCAGATTGTTTTGCTTCGTTAGTGATCAGATCGTTTTCAATCCATGTGGCTGCTTTGATTTCGCGAATTGCCGAATAGGGATTGCGACGAAATGGCGAAAGGGCAAGTCGAAGTGGTGTCGAACGATCGGGGAGTGCAGTAGCGGTGATGATGACCACCGGTGTTGATGGTTGCAGACCATATAAACCTTGCGGCGCCACCACAATGCGTGTCCACGCATTGATAAGGGCATTGGCGTTCACGGTGTCGGCAAGGGCCAGTGTTAGTTGTTCATCGGAATACTCAAGATCGCATTGCAAACGAACAAGTCCGCGGCGCAAGCGCGCTAAATGCAACGACAAAAGTTTTGGCTGACCGTTACGCACCGCAATGGTTTCGTACACCCCGCCACGAAACGCAGCGCTCAAATCGCCACCAGCCAGTGTCTTTTGCTGATCGTGGCGCAGGTTTCCGTTGATCCAAATTTTCATGGCGTATCGCAACGGCGTGAGGCCAGATCCACAAGACGGCGCGCCTTTAGTTCGGTTTCGTTCCATTCATCATCGGGTTGTGAATCCCAAGTGATGGCACCGCCGGTTCCGAAATGAAGATGATCGTCTTCAATCCAAAAGGTGCGAATAGCAACATTGAACTCGCCGCATTGTTGATCGGCATCAACCCAACCGATCGCGCCGCAATAAGGGCCGCGTTCAACTGGTTCTAACGCCGCAATATGTTGCAGCGCCGCGATTTTTGGTGCGCCGGTTACTGATCCAGGTGGGAAAGTGGCGGCGAAAATTTCCGACCAAGTTGTTGAGGCGCGTAATTCACCATCAATCGTGCTCACTAAATGCACCAAACCGGGATGATCTTGTTCTGCCAGTAACGACGGCACACCAATTGTTCCGGGGACACAAAGGCGACCGAAATCGTTGCGCACTAAATCAACGATCATGATGTTTTCCGCTTCGTCTTTTGCGGTGAAAGGAACACCTGGCGCGGTTGTTCCTTTAATAGGGCTCGAACGCAAGCGATTTCGGTGACGCCACAAAAACATTTCTGGCGATGCCGAGGCCACCGCGCAATTGGGAAGATCAAGCACGGCGGCATAGGGCGCCGGATTATGCAACGAAAGAATTTCGCCTAAGGCCACGATTGATTCGTCTTGAGTGAGCGGTGCTGAAAGTCGGCGCGTCAGATTGACTTGATACACATCGCCTTTGGCAATTGATTGACGAATCTCTTCAACGCGTTGCACAAATTCGTCATAAGAAAGCGATGAGGTCCAACTCTCACGAGCGGGACCAAACCAACGCTGTTGGGATGTGGGCCAAGAACCAGTGGGGCGGCGTCGTTCAAAACGCGCGCAGATCGGTTCTCCACTAAAGGGAACCATCACCGCCCACCAACCAGTTGAATCAAGCGCGCTCAGATCATTAGTGAGATCTTGTAATCCGCTCGCCACAAATCCGCCCACGATCGCGGTGGCATCAGTACGGAGAGCAAGCGAGGACGACGTTTTCACGGTGCGCTCAGCATAGGGGTGCACCAGAAAGGCCGACGATTTGGGCCATAAGTGCGCTGCTAGCGTTGCTGCGTGGCTAAACGGACTGGGCGTCAACGAGCGTTGCTGGGACTTACAAGTTTCCTAGCAATTTTTTCGCTTGCTGCGGCCGGTGCAATTGGCTGGGTGTACACCCAAGCAAGTTCGGTGCCGCGTGTTGATGTGAGTGCGTCGTTAGCGCCGCCGGTAGCGCCGGGTGAGCCGCTCAATATTTTGTTGGTCGGTATCGATAGCGGCGCCGGTTTGAATGCTGACAATCCCGTGTTGACCGGTCGCGGTGCAACGCTGAACACCGACACCATCATGATTTTGCGCGTTGATCCGAAAAATCAAAAGGCCGCGCTTATGTCATTGCCCCGTGACTTATGGGTGAAATATGCCGGCGGTGGTGAAGGACGCATTAACGCTGCGCTCGCTAATGGTGGTCCGGAGAAACTGATCGACACCATCAATTCGGCCTTTGGTATTCCTATCAACCATTACGCCATGGTTGATTTCAA
Organism: uncultured Bifidobacterium sp.; assembly: GCA_964403825.1. GTDB lineage: Bacteria > Actinomycetota > Acidimicrobiia > Acidimicrobiales > Acidimicrobilacustridaceae > Acidimicrobilacustris. The sequence continues at coordinate 10,160 of CAYOHV010000024.1, forward strand.
TGGTTTCGGCCAATTGGTTGACACCGTTGACGGCGTGCCGATCTATTTCAATTATCCGGCTCGCGATGAAAACACTGGTCTGTATCAATTCAATGCCGGCTGTCAGGTTCTCGACTCTGAACAAGCGCTTGCCTATGTGCGCTCTCGTTATTACCAAATTCGTAAACCCAATTCGGGTTGGCAGTTCGATCCGTCAAGTGATTACGGACGTATCGCTCGTCAGCAACAGTTCATTAAAGCGGCGTTGAAAAAAGCAGTGTCGAAAGGTGTGCGTAATCCGTTTACGTTGAAAGAGTACGTAGACATCGCACAGAAGAACGTCATTTTGGATACGCAACTTTCGGTGCAAGAACTTTTAGATCTCGCACAACAGTTCCGACTTTTCGATCCTGATCAACTCGTCACAATGACATTGACTACCTACGGTGTGAATCGTGGCGGTGCCAGCACATTGGACATGAATGTGGCGGCTTCAACTCCGGTGTTAGATGTGTTCCGTGGTGTGACACCAATTCCCGACCTGGCGTCGAACGAAACGCCGGCAACAACAACCTCAACAACATTGCCGCCATCATCAAGCACGCAACGTCAAACAACCACGACGCAAGCCAATCCGTTCTTGCCCAATCTTTCGACCACCACAACGATTAGCGATTTCGTACCGAACATTCCGCCCGGCGAAACCTGCGGTTAAGTCGCAAGTTTTTGTTTTAAACCGGTCGAGCTTCGGCCTCTTGGCGATTGGCTAAATACCACTCAAGCGTGGCGTGCAATCCATCGCGGAATGATGTTTGCGATTTGAAACCGAAACGTTCGGCTGCCCGTGAACCATCCACACCGCGTCGGGGCTGACCATCGGGCTTTGACGTATCCCAGCGCACTTCGCCGGTGAAGCCCACTAAGTCGACAATGATTTCGACCAATTCGCGAATGGGTAATTCTTGATCGGCACCCAAGTTGACCGGATCTGTTTCGTTGTAGAACTCGGCGGCCTGCAAAATACCGCGGGCAGCATCATCAACAAACAAAAATTCGCGACTCGCCGAACCGGTGCCCCAAACTTCGATGAACGCTGCGTTTTGTTCTTTCGCGTCAACGGCTTTTTTCATTAACGCCGGAATCACATGCGATACCGCCGGATGAAATTTGTCGCGTGGCCCATACAAATTGGTGGGCATGAGATAAATAGCGTTTTGCCCGTATTGCGCGCGGTTGGCTTGTATCTGCACAAGTTGCGCCAACTTGGCGATGCCATAGGGAGCGTTTGTTTCTTCCGGATAACCCTGCCAAAGCGAATCTTCAGAAAAGGGGACAGGGGTGAACTTTGGATAGGAACAAATAGTTCCGACAACAACAGTCTTTTCTGTTTTGCGCAGACGGGCTTCGTCAATGACATAGGTGCCCATCAATAAGTTCTCTAAATAAAGATCGGCCGGGCGTTCCATATTGGCGCCAATGCCACCAACGCGGGCCGCAAGATGAATGACGATATCGGGCGCATGTTGCGCAAACATTTGCGTCACTGCATTGCGATCAGTGAGATCAAATTCGCTACTGGCCGGAACAACAAGCGTGCCTGCGCCGCGTTGGCGAGCCTGTTCGACAACTGCTTGTCCGAGGAATCCTCGACCGCCGGTGATCAGAACTTTCCGGGACCGCCAAAAATTCGGGTCGGGAGTAAAGGCCATGTCCTCACCCTAGTGAACATGCCCCCATTTGATGGGTCTTCGCGTGGGAGACTCGCAGATCATGGATCGGAGTTTGCGCGTCGCCGTCACACTGGAACAGTGCTGGCACCGAGTTCCCGGCGGAACGGCCACCTCGGCGCTGCAGTCGGTGGCCGCAGTGCAGCGTGATGGGCGCGTACAACAAATTGGCGTAAGTGCGCATCATCGCTCGGCGCCCGATCCCGCATTTGCGCCCAGTATTGAAGTCAAACAATTACCGCTGCCGCGCTTGGCGATGTACGAACTATGGCAACAGTTGCGCATCGGAAAAGTGCAGCGTGCCACTGGTGCGGTTGATGTTATTCATGCCACCGGAATGGCGGTGCCACCGAAGTCGGCGCCGTTAGTGGTGACGGTGCACGATCTGCATTTCCGCGCTGAACCGCAACGATTTACAAAACGGGGATTGCGATTTTTCGATAAGGCCATTGCGCTAGCCAAAAAAGATGCTGATGTTGTGATCTGTCCTTCACCAACAACGCTGGCGCAATGTGTGGCCGATGGATTTCGCCAAGAGAAATTGCGCGTTGTCCCATGGGGTGTTGATGCCGAGCCGGTAAGCGAATCAACGGTGGCCGGTGTGCGCGCTCGTTATGGGTTAGATCGTCCATATGTGTTGTGGGCCGGAACAATTGAGCCGCGTAAAAACTTGCCGCGCCTGCTCGATGCTTTCTCTCGGCTTTCAGTGCCCCATATGTTGGTGTTGGCCGGTCCGCAAGGGTGGAACGAATCAATTGAACGACAACTTGCCGCATTGGGCGAGAAAGTAAAAGCGATTGGCTTTGTTGACCCACCCACATTGCGGGCGCTCTATGCCGGTGCGGATGTGTTTGCCTTTCCTTCTCTCGCCGAAGGATTCGGATTGCCAGTTGCGGAAGCGATGGTGCAAAAAACGACGGTGCTTACATCTGCACAAACAGCCACCGCTGATGTTGCCGGCGATGCCGCAGTGGTGGTGGACCCAACCGATGTCAATGCAATCGCACAAGGCTTACAACAACTCTTAGAAGACGATGCGTTGCGCGCCCGTTATGCCGAAAGTGGTTATGCGCGGGCCATCACCGAATTTTCACTTCAACAATGTGCCGACAAACTCGTGGCGATTTATGAAGAGGTCGCTCGCTAATGCGCGTCGGAGTGAATCTGCTTTGGTTAGTGCCCGGTGAAGTGGGCGGTTCGCAGGAATACACCGTGCGACTCTTAGACGCGGTGAAGGCTGAGCATGCCGATGATGTTGAACTTGTGATTTATCTCAATCGTCGCGGCGCCCAAGAGTTTGGTGACCGTTTCGGCATCACCAAAGTGGCGCCGGCCAGTGGCAGTTCACGAATGTGGCGAGTGGCGATGGAATCGACATGGTTGGCCTGGCGCACGCGCAAAGACAATTGCCAAGTTGTGCATCATGCCGGTGGGACTATGCCTGTCATTCGCACGGCCGATGGCATTGTCACGTTGCATGATTTGCAACCACTCGAATTTCCCGAACGCTTTGGATTTATCAAACGCAATTGGATTCGTTTTATTGCGCCGCGGTCATTGCGTAAAGCCGATGCGGTGGTGTGTTTAAGTTCGTTCACCGCCACCGATGCCACAGTGCGCGCCGGTGTCGATCCCGAGCGCATTGTGCAAGTTCCTTGTGGTGTGTTGCCGCCGTTGCCGGATAACGAACTTGAGCGACGCGAAACTTTGGGCGATTACGACATCGACGATCATCCCTTTGTTTTGTTTCCGGCTATCACCTATCCGCATAAAAACCATGAATCGTTAATTGCGGCGTTTGCGGGATTACGAGCATCACATCCCGATTTGTTGTTGGTGCTGACCGGTGGCGCCGGATCATCAGAAGAATCGGTATTAGCGGCAATCAACGCTTATGGGGTGGGCGACTATGTGCGTCGCACCGGTCGAGTAAGCGAAAGTGAACTCAACTGTTTGTATCGCTCGGCGTCAGTAATGGCGTTCCCGTCGCTTTATGAAGGCTTTGGTTTGCCCGTTTTAGAAGCGATGGTGCGCGGTTGTCCGGTGGTGGCCAGCAATGCCGGTGCATTGCCAATCGTGGCGGGCGACGCGGCGCAGTTTGTTAATCCGCTTGATGTACGTGGTTGGGTGGCAACAATCGACAAGGTGCTGACCGACAACGAATTGCGTAACGAAATGGTGCAGCGCGGCTATGAACGAGTGACACA
>CAYOHV010000025.1:0-13650 GCA_964403825.1 uncultured Bifidobacterium sp.
TCCGCGCCATCCCCGCCCTCGTAGCTCAGGGGAGAGAGCATCGGTTTCCTAAACCGTGAGCGTAGGTTCGAGTCCTACCGGGGGCACCACCAACATTTCATTCAGCGATAGCGCAACGCCTCAGTGCCTGCATCGCATCGAAAACATCGCAATTAACTGAAAATTTTCACGCCTAAACGTTTTTTGGTGAACCGATTATTTGACGTAATTGCACATCGGACCAAGCCTCTTTTCTCCGCCGTTGTCGAAAAATTCGGCGTCAACAAGGAGTGCACCAATGACCGATTCATCTTCTTGCCCATTCCACGAAAACGGCACCACCAACGCTGATTGGTGGCCTAATCAACTCGATCTTGCGCGCCTTAATGAACAACCAAATGTTATGGACGCGTCATTTAATTACGCGCAAGCGTTTGCCATGCTCGATCTCGTTGAAGTGAAAAAAGACATCGAACATGTAATGACAACATCGCAATCATGGTGGCCCGCCGATTACGGACATTACGGTCCGCTTTTTGTGCGCATGGCGTGGCATAGCGCTGGCACCTATCGCATTAGTGATGGTCGCGGCGGCGCGGGACAAGGCATGCAACGTTTCGCGCCCCTTAACAGTTGGCCCGACAACGCCAATCTCGATAAAGCCCGTCGTTTGTTATGGCCGGTGAAACAAAAATATGGCCGCGCACTTTCGTGGGCTGATCTCATGATTTTGGCCGGCAACGTCGCCATCGAATCAATGGGCGGCAAAACATTTGGTTTTGCTGGCGGTCGTGAAGATGTGTGGCATGCCGACGACACCTATTGGGGTTCGGAAACGCAATGGCTCGCCGATGAGCGCTATCGCGAAAATCGTCAACTCAACGAACCACTTGGTGCAGTGCAAATGGGATTGATTTATGTCAATCCCGAAGGTCCGAACGGAAATGCCGATCCGCTCGCCGCCGCGCAAGATATTCGCGAAACATTTCGTCGCATGGCAATGGATGATGTTGAAACAGTTGCGTTAATCGCGGGCGGACACACATTTGGTAAAGCGCATGGCGCCGCGCCCGATTCGCATGTTGGTCCCGAACCGGAAGGTGCCGACATCGAACAACAAGGTTTCGGTTGGAAAAACGATTTCAATTCTGGTGTTGGCGCCGATGCCATTACGAGTGGTTTAGAAGGTGCGTGGACCTACAACCCCATTCGTTGGGATAACGATTTTTTCGACATCTTGTTTGGTTACGACTGGGAACTCACCACCAGTCCCGCCGGCGCCCAACAATGGACACCAAAACAATCCGCGGCGCAAAACACCGTGCCCGACGCGCACCGCAGCGATATTCGTCATGCGCCAATTATGTTGACCACCGATCTAGCGCTTCGTTTCGATCCGGCCTACGAAAAAATCTCACGCGAATTTCACGCCAATCCGCAAGCGTTTGCTGATGCTTTTGCCAAAGCGTGGTTCAAACTCACGCACCGCGATATGGGTCCGTATTGTCGCGGTGTTGGCAATGAGGTTCCTGCCGAACCGCAACTTTGGCAAGACCCTGTTCCGCAACAAGATGGCCCGGTAATCAACGATCAGGATCGCGCCGAACTGGCATCGGCCATTCGTCTTGCGATTTCTTCCGGAAAGTTTCGCATTCGTGATGCGGTGTGGACGGCGTGGGCGTCGGCATCAACATTCCGCTGCACCGACAAGCGTGGCGGCGCCAACGGTGCGCGCATCGCATTAGAGCCACAAAATTCATGGACCGCTAATGATCCCAACACCATTCGCACCGTCATTGATGAATTGCGTGCACTGCAATCACTTTTCAACAACGCAGCCGAAAGTCGCCTAAGCCGCGCAAAAGTTTCACTGGCTGATCTCATTGTGTTAGCCGGCACAACCGCAATCGAGTTAGCAACTAACAACGGAACAACAACGGTGAAAGCGGATTTCACAGCCGGTCGCACCGATGCCACTGCCGAACAAACCGATAGCGAATCGTTTGCAGTTCTGGAGCCGCTCTTTGATGGTTTCCGTAATTATGTGAAACCCAATCTCGGCGTGCGCCCCGAGGTTCTGTTAATTGAAAAAGCGGCGCTGCTCGGTGTGACTGCACAAGAAATGACCGCACTTATTGGCGGCTTGCGCAGTCTCGGCGTCACGGCCCCCGGCACGGCCGATGGTGTGCTCACCACGAATCCAGGCAAATTGAACAACGACTTTTTCGTCAACTTGCTCGATATTGATATTGCCTGGGAACCGATTGACGCCGCCAACGAACGATTCAGTGGGACGAGCCGCACAACCGGTCAACAAAAGTTCACTGCCACTCGAGTTGATCTGGCTTTCGGATCGCATTCAATTTTGCGTGCCCTATGCGAGGTGTACGCCGCCGATGACGGAAACGAAAAGTTCATCAGCGATTTCATCAACGCTTGGAACAAGGTGATGAACGCTGATCGCTTCGATCTTTAATTACGCCGCAACGGGCATGGCACCATCTTCGTGTGCCGGTTGCGGTTCGCCTTCACCTTTGCGCAACAACAACATGCCAATGAACGTCATCGCCAAAATGGCGGCGGCAGCAAGAAACATCGTCGTGCGGAACGCGTCGCCATACGACACCACCGCATCGGCCAACGCTTGTTGACCAAGTGATGTAGTGGGCTGCGTGCCTTGGGAGGCATAAGTGGTCACCGCATCCAAACCAGTGGAGATCTGATTGGCCGGAACGCCGGCGGCGGTGAGTTTGTTCACCACACCGCCGGTGGTGAATTTGTCTACTAATACTGTCGAGAGCGAAAAGCCGAGCGTGAAGAAGAACTGTCCCACGGTGGTGCGGGCAGAAGAAACCGGACCGAGATATTTCGCCGGCGCTTCTCGCAAGATGAGATTGCCGAACGGCACCGCCGCCACCACGATGCCGGCGCCGCCAATAATCAATCCCGGCAAGAACCCAATCAAACTTCCCGACGAATGGAAGATGCCAAGTAGCACCATGCCCGCGGCCGTCATCACACCGGCAATAGCGCCGGCGGTGCGGTTCGACATTCCTTTGGCCATCACTCGACCGGTGACAACGCCCGAAACAATGCCGGCAATCATTAACGGCAATTGCCACAACGAAACTTCCGATGTTTTCAAACCGTTGATGTACTGCCACAAGTTCGTAACTTGCAAGAACGTCACCGAGTTACCGAAGTTGTAGATGAATCCAAAACATAATGCCGCGATAAACACTGGCGACTTAAATAACTCCATCGGAAAGAAGTGTCCGCTATAGCGCGATTCCCAAATGGCGAACGCAGCCAAAAACACAATGCCAATGGCCAACGGCAGCAGTGTTTGCAAACTGGTGAAACTTTCTGCGAATCGACTTACCGAATACAAAAAGCCGACAACACCGATACCCAAAAACAATTGACCGATTGCATCAACCGATCCACCTTTAACAGTGGGAATTTTCGGTAACACTTTTGGCACGCACAACATGCCCAACAAACACGCAATCGGTGTGATCAAAAATGCGAGACGCCAGTTCACTGCACTTAACGAACCGCCAACGAAAGTCACGATCAATGTGGTGATCATGACAACGGCCGAGAAAATACCGAGTGCCGCGGCCAGTCGTTGTGTGGGAACAACTGATTTCAAATAAGCGAACGCCGAGCCGTACACCGCGCCTAAACCAATTCCGATAATGGCCATACCCGCCATGTACATACCGGCGGTCGCGGCCGACATCACAACAAGGTTGCCCGCAATGCCAACAAGCAACGCCACCATCAATACGCGTTTGCGGCCCAGGCGATCGGCTAACAAACCGGTGGTAATAACGGTTGCGGCAATGGCGAGCGTTTGCATACTGGCGGCTAACGCTTGCGTACTGCCGGCCATATCTAATGAACGACTAGCGCCCACTAATGCCGTACTGGCCACATTTGGTGCCGAACCTTGCACACCGCCGAAGAACCCCAAAAGGGGCACGGCGAATTTCGAAACTTTCTTGGCGTTCTCGGCGACAGCGGCGGACATAGCAAGACTCCTCAACAGCGGCAGGAGGCCCGCTGCGGCCTTTTTCGGTGGTTATGACGGCCGACTATGGCAATGCCATATGGCAATGACATACTGTACACGAAGGCCAATAATTGGGCGTATCAAAGACGCTCACGGCAACCACCACCTCGGGCTTATGACGATCACCACTTCCGAAACCGATACGCGCCAGCGACTGTTGGCCGCTGCCATTGAGGTCTTAGAGACCGATGGTGAACAAGCCATTCGTGTGCGTGATGTGGCCGCGGCGGCCGGCGTTACCTATTCCGCCGTTGAACATCATTTCGGTGGACGTGAAGGACTTATCGAAGCCGCGTGCGTTGCTTGTTATCGCAACGATTTACTCGGCCCGCTTGCGCAGGCTTCCGAAGCGTTTCGCCGCGCAACTTCAAAAGAAGCGTTTCATCAAGCAATTGAAAATGTTGTGCGCGCCTTATTAGTTGAAGAGCGCGCACCCGCTCGCCGACGACGAGCACTCGTGCTTGGCGCCACAACCACGCGCGCCGATCTCACGGCGAAAATTCATGAGATCGATTTTGAATACGCGCAAGCACTTGCCGATGCTTTAGATGAGCCAATCAAACGCGGCTGGATCAATCCCGATGTTGACGTATTTGCCTTAGCGCTTCTCTATATCGGCATCATCAACGCGCGCTTATTAATCGAATTGCATCCGCAATCACCTTCCGGCGATGCCTGGAATCAATTAGCGATGCAAGCGATTTTCGCAATTCTCGAATCTCCCCAAAAACCATCACCCACGAAAGAGTGACGAAATGCAAACCTCCGGCCACACCTCAACGTGTAACTGCTCGGCCCATCCAATTGTGAAAGCGAACGTCGGCGAAACGCTGGCGAAGCAGTCAACCAAAATTGAACCGGCGCATCATGCACGCGGCAAAGCAAAACAACCCCACGCCGAATTGTTAGTTGTCGGACAAATCTCCACCGGCAACAACGCCGCACCCAGCGCCGAAGCGATGGCCGTTTCGGGTGGCGAAATCATTGGTATCGGATCACTTTCCGATCTCGAATCGCTCACGAATGCGTCCACAAAAACCATCAAGCCCGACGGTGTTGTTATCCCCGGCTTCGTTGATCCGCATATGCACATTTGGACAACGCTTCTCACTTATTCATGGACCGACGTTTCGCATGAGACCTGCCCAACGTTCGATGATGTGGTTGCCGCCATTAAGGCCGATGCCGCCAAGGCTCCCGATGGCCAATTCGTATTAGCCAAACAGTTCGATCCCAGCCTTTACCCGGGCGAACCAATCCTCACCCGCGCCATTCTCGATCAAGTTGCACCGAACAATCCGGTGATGGTGATGAATGCATCGGTGCACTACTTATATGCAAACTCCGCTGCCTTTAAAGCCGCCAATATTGACGACAATGTTGTGAATCCTCCGGGCGGCGAATTTGGCCGTGCCGACGGAAAACTCAACGGTGTTGTGGGCGAGGCGCCCGCCATGTTGATGTTGATTGGCATTTTGCCGAAGCCCACCGCCGAACAGGTCGCCGATGGCATTTATTCCATTCTGCAAACCGCAGCTCGCAAAGGCGTCACATCGGTGCGCGAAGCAGCCACCGGAACATTGGCCGGCATTGGTGAATTAGCGCTGCTGCATCAACTCAATGGCAACAAGCGTTTACCGGCTCGTGTTTCCACCGCGCAGTTCTCCATTGTTTCGGGAAAGACACCAGCTCAAGTTGCTGCCGAATGGAAAGCCGCCGGCGTTACACCATTTAGTGGAGACGAAATGGTGCGCGCTGACGCGTGGAAGATCGTCACTGACGGTTCAAACCAAGGTCGTTCTGGTTATTTCATGCAGCCGTATTTGGGTGAAGACAATGGCGGTAAAGCCAACTGGACACCTGAGTCATTGCGCGACGTCATGAGTGTTGGTCTGCAAGATGGATGGCAATTAATGGTGCACACCAACGGTGACGCCGCTATCGAATTAGCCATCAGCGCATTAGAAGATTTGATGCCGTCAATTGGTGGCAACGATCTTCGTCATCGTCTTGAACATTGTTCGTTCACGACCGACGATCAGCTCAAGCGCATGGCCAAGATTGGCATCTCCCCCAGTTTCTTAATGAATCACGTGTACTTCTGGGGTGCTGCATTCCGTGACACGATCCTTGGCGCCGATCGCGCGAAGCGTCTTGACCGTGTGGCTTCTGCCTATGCCGAAGGAATTCGTCCGTCGTTGCATTCCGATTACGACGTCACACATATTGATCCGCTGTTAAGCGCACGCACCGCGGTGTTGCGTAAGACCAAAGCCGATGATCAAGTTTTGAACCCGGCGGAATGTGCAACAGTCGAACAAGCGTTAGCCGCCATCACCACGAATGCAGCATGGCAAGTGCATGCCGATGATCGCGGTTCACTTGAAGTTGGAAAGCGTGCCGACTTCGCCGTGGCGTCGGCCGATCCGTGGACTTCCGATCCCAACGGCTGGCCCGAGATCAACGTGTTCGCCACCTATATTGATGGAGACATCGCCTATCAGGCATAAATCGTTTAGCGGGCAGGCCTCACACGTTGTCTAACGCAACGCAGAGGTAACACAAACAGCGATCAGTAATTCTCCTTTAATGGGTTACTGATCGCTGTTTGTCATTTACAACAAAGTTGTTTTTGCCTTAACGACGGCGAGGGCGAGCGGCCGGCATCCAGTTATCGCCCGCTGTTTGATTGATGTGCTCTAAGAATCGTTCATCAACCGGTTCCACAAGATCAATGAAGCGCGTTGTTAAATCCTCGCCCACAATTTTCCAAGCGGGAACACACAGTTCATTGGTTCGCTCTTCAATCCACTGGCGATACTCAACGCCTTTATCGTTCACAACACCATCGGTAACAAATCCGCGCGCCGATAAATTCGCCAAGGCTTCGGCGATTTCTTCATCACTGGCGCCACGCGAACGAGGAATCCATTCCTTGGGATAACCCATCCACGCGTCATGCAATAAACCTGCTTCAACAGCGCCGATTTCTTCTGCCACTAACAATGCAAAGTGCGTATCGCCGCGCCATTCACGAATGGTGTTCACCGCATTCCATGCCGAGGCCAATTTGTTTTCACTGCGCGGCCATTGTCGAAGCGTCGCAAACAACACGCGACCGCTTAGTGGAAGTTGATCGGCCGCATGCCAAAACTCATCGGCCATTGCCGCCAGCGGTTCACAAATTTCTGGCGCCAACTTCTGTAAACCTTCAACCACGGCGTCATCTCGCGCCGTCACAATGTCGGCCCAATCAGCATGCGCCGACGCGTGGTCAAGGGCGAAGCGAACAAGATCAGCGCGAATGGTGTAAAACGCGGCGACGACGGCATCGGTACCCGCCGGAGCCAGCGTTGCACCACGGTTAGAAACGTAATGTCCCATACCGCCTGGAACCCCGAGCGCTTCCAAATTTGCTTGCGCAACCGGATCCCAAAAAATCCAGCCGATCAATCGATGGGAGACAAAAGAGGCCTTGCGAGTGAGGTCTAACCAGTCAGTCATGGCGTCACGCTAGTGCTGTGAGGGCCCCGATTTCGAAAGGCGAAAGGTCGGCGACGGCCCCGCGATTGTGCGCTATCGTCGGGCCATCGCAGCAACCAAAAAAATGTTGCGATACGCAATGAGTCAGCGAAGTCCGGTGAAATCCCGGCACTGTCCCGCAACGGTAAAACGAATCATTTTCGTGAGTCCGGTCGCCTGGTTATTGCGTGCGAGAAACCGATCCTCGGAAGAAGGGCGGACCGCGGCAGCCTGAAACCTCAGGATTCTGTGTCCCAACCTTTTTCCTCCAAATCTTCGGAGGAAGAAACTATGAAACTGGCAAAGCGCCATAAACCGTCGGCCACGCGTCGACTACTCGTCATCCTGAGCGCCTTTGTGGCACTCGTTGTCATTGCAACTGGTTGTTCGAGTTCATCAACTGAAAGCGGCTCATCATCAGCCGGCTATCCCGTCACCGTGACAAGTGGTTCGGGAACTCTCACTTTGAACGCCGAGCCCAAGAGCATCGTCAGCCTTTCACCCACTGCTACCGAAATGCTTTATGCCATCGGTGCCGGTGACCAAGTGAAAGCAACCGATTCCTATTCCAATTATCCCGAAGAAGCGAAAGCAAAAATGACATCGCTTTCGGGATTACAACCGAATGTCGAAGCGATCACGCAATACCAACCCGACTTAGTGGTGATGTCATCCGATTCGGGTTCGGTCGACACGATCGTCGCTCAATTAAAAACATTGAACGTTCCGGTTTGGGTTGGTCCCGCGGCTACATCGCTTGATGATGTGTACGCACAGATCACACAACTTGGTGAACTGACCAACCATAAAAAGCAAGCCGATGATGTTGTTAGCAAAATGAAAAAGGACATCGCCGCGGCCTATAAGGACGTAAAGGCACCCGCTAACTCCACCTACTACTACGAACTTGATCCGACCTATTACTCGGTCACCTCAAACACGTTCATTGGTGCAGCGCTTGCTCCATTTGGTTTAACCAACATTGCTGATGGTTCAGCCAGTGGCAGCGATTACCCGCAACTCAATGCCGAATCGATCATCAAAGCTAATCCCAGCATGATTTTGTTGGCCGACACCATTTGCTGTGATGTCAATGCTGCTGCAGTAAGCGCTCGTCCGGGCTGGAATGAAATCGCGGCCGTAAAGAACAACAAAATTGTTCCGCTGAATGACGACATCGCTAGCCGCTGGGGACCGCGCATTGTTGAACTCATTCAACAAGTTGCCGCTCAGGTAAAGGGTCTTAAGTAAATGACCGCAAAGGCGACTTTACGTACACGCACTGGTGCGTTTTTACGTGATCACAGTTTCGCGCTGTGGGTCGCCGCGTCGGTTTTCGTTTTCTTGTCGGTCATTGTGTTCGGCGCCATGTTTGGACCAGCCGGTCCAGCATGGTGGCGAGTGCCGACGGAGTTAGTTAACCGACTTCCAATCGTGAGCGCGCATAGCGGTATGAGTTCGCTCGATTGGAACATCGTGTGGGAAATCCGCATGCCCCGTGTGGTGTTGGCCGCCTTAGTTGGCGGCATGCTGTCGCTTTCGGGTGCGTCGCTACAAGGTGTATTCCGCAATCCCCTCGTTGATCCATACCTTCTTGGCGTCGCTGCCGGAGCTGGTTTAGGCGCAACATTGGTGTTCACCATCAACCGCTCCGGCACAAGTTCGTGGCCTATCGATCCGCTTCCTCTCGCCGCATTCGCCGGCGGACTATTAGCGGTAGTTGCGACGTACTTTTTGTCGACCGGCGGTTCGAATGAACGCAGTGGCGTGAAATTGGTGTTGGCCGGTGTGGCCATCACGTCATTAGTTACGGCTGTGCAAGCGTTTGTTCTGCAACGCAATTCCGATGTTGTACGCCAGGTGTACTCATGGATTTTGGGTCGACTTTCCACGGCCAACTGGTCTGATGTTCGTTTAGTTCTGCCTTATGTCGTTTTAAGTGCCGCAGTGTTGTTGTTGCACGCGCGTCTTTTGGATGTCATGCGAATTGGCGACGATGAAGCATCGGCTCTCGGCACCAACGTGGCGCGCGTGCGCATCACCGTCATTGTTGCCAGCACTATTGGCACTGCCGCCGTGGTGGCGGTGTCGGGCTTAATCGGATTTGTGGGAATCATCGTTCCCCATGTCATTCGTTTAGTGACGGGAGCGTCTTATCGCCGACTGCTACCGCTTTCGTTTTTTATCGGCGGCGCATTCTTAATCCTTTGCGATATCCCGGGACGCATTTTGGATAACCCCGCTGAAACTCCGATCGGTGTGGTCACCGCGTTCTTAGGCGCACCGTTCTTTTTGTTGCTGCTGCGCACACGAAAGGTGCCGGCATGAGCAACCTTCGCTGCACCGACGTTTCCATTCGTTTACATAAGCGCACAGTCGTACAAGATTTCAGCGCCAATGTTGAACCAGGCTCATGGCTTTGCCTTATCGGACCAAACGGTGCCGGTAAATCATCGCTGCTGAAAGCGGTCGCCGGATTAATTAAGTACTCCGGCGAAGTAACGATTGGTGACGAAGAAGTTCACAAACTTAAAGCGCGCCGTCGTTCACAACTCATTTCGTATGTACCGCAAACACCAATCTTCCCGTTGGGCATGAATGGTTTTGAGTATGTGTTGTTAGGTCGCAATCCGTACGTATCTCATTTCGGCTACGAAACCAGCGAAGATCGCCAAATTGTTGCTGATGTTCTTACTCGCCTCGAACTTGATTCCTTAGCCAATCGCGATGTGAGTGAAATGTCGGGCGGCGAACGTCAACGTTTCGCCATTGCCCGTGCCATCGCCCAAGGTTCGCCGGTGTTGTTACTCGACGAACCAACCAGCGCGCTCGATTTAGGTAACCAACAATTAGCGCTCGAATTGGTTGAACGGTTGCGCTCGGAAATGGGCTTGACCGTCATTTCCGCCATGCACGATCTGACATTGGCCGGCCTGTATTCCGACCAACTTTTACTTCTTCACGAAGGCACAACCGTCGTCATGGGTAATGCCGACCAAGTGCTGCAAGCCGAAACACTCTCAGAGTTCTATGGGGCATCTGTGCGCGTTCATCGTGCTGATGATGGAACTGTGGTCGTGCTACCGATAAGGAACCGCGATGTCATCTAATGAACCGCCCCTCGAAGATCCGATCCGTCCCGATTTACGCGTGGCGAAATCACTGGTGGTGTTGTTTACCGGCGAAGGCAAAGGAAAAACCTCTGCCGGTATTGGCACTGCGGTGCGCGCCGCTGGACATGGTTGGAAAGTTTCCGTCCTGCAGTTTTTGAAATCAGGTGACTGGTCCACCGGCGAAGGTAAGGCCTGTCATCAACTAGGTATCGATTTCGAATCAATTGGTGCTGGTTTCACTTGGGATTCAGACAACATTGAAAACGACATTCGCATCGCCAACGATGCATGGTCGATAGCGGCCGAACAAATTTCCTCTGGCCTTTATCAACTTGTTGTTTTAGATGAACTCACCTATCTCGTGGCCTGGGGTTGGGTTGACGAAGAAAAGGTTGTGCAAACAATTTCTGCCCGTCCCGAAAATGTGAGTGTTGTCATCACTGGTCGCGACGCAACGCCTGGGCTTTTGAAAATCGCCGATACCGCAAGCGACATCGTTTCGTTGCATCACGCTTACGAACAAGGAATTGCCGCCAAAAAAGGCATCGATTTCTAATGGCCAATCGCTGGCTGCTTACCGGCGGAGCGCGCAGCGGCAAAAGTCGATTCGCCGTTGATCGTGCAGCCAAAACCAATGCCGCCGTCACCATCATCACCACCGCCGAAGCCATTGACGATGAAATGACGATGCGTATTAGCGCTCACCAACAAGAGCGCCCCGCAAACTGGACCACCATTGAAGAACCGTTGGCTCTTACTGACGCCGTAAAGAGTGTGCCCAGCGATCACACTCTCATCATCGACTGCTTAGTTGTGTGGCTCGGCAATATGTATCACTACGAAAAACAAGACAATTGCGAACAAGAGATTGCCGCCTTCGTTGTCGAGTTGCAAAAGCGTTCCGGCATAACGCTCATTGTCACCAATGATGTCGGCTTGGGTGTTGTCCCCGAATCAGAACTTGGTCGTATTTATAGAGACCAACTCGGTCGTATCAATTCAACGGTGGCCAAAGCCTGCGACAAAGTGCTGTTTTTCAGCGCCGGTCACGCCATGGAATTACAACCAACCGAGACGTGGTTGTCATGACCACACGGCTGCGCGCGTTGCCCATCACGTTCGCTTTTCTCACTCGCGTGCCGATCAAACACGGCGAAATGACATCAATGGGGCCAATCGCCGGTTGGTTTCCCTTTGTGGGCGCCGTTATTGCGCTACCCATGTCGGCAGCCTGGTGGTTGGGTTACCAGTACCTCACACCATTTATTGGTGCCGTACTCGCCGTGGCCTGCGGCGTGTTACTCACCGGTGCATTTCACTTAGATGGTTTGGCCGACACCTTTGATGGCTTGGTTGGCGGTTGGACACAAGAACGCCGTCGCGAAATTCTCAAAGATTCACGTCTCGGCACTTACGGAGTCGCGGCGCTTCTTCTACAAGTACTGCTGCAAGTTGCCGTGCTTTCATCGTTCACACAAGCCGCTGGTGTTGTCGCCATTATCTGCGCGCAATCATTTGCCCGACTTGGCGCCGTTTGGGTGATGCGCGCCGGGCGCGGTCTTGATGAAGACCTGGGCTCGGTTGGTTTAGGCGCCAATTACGTGCGCGATGTGCGACGAAGCGATGTTGTTTTCGCTTCCGTTATTGGGTTAATCGTCGTTTTCGCTCTTCTCTCTATTTGGGCGCTGGTGGTTGTGGCCGTCACGATCTTGGTTGGCCAATTAGTCATTCGTTGGGCCATCA
This sequence comes from uncultured Bifidobacterium sp., assembly GCA_964403825.1. Classification (GTDB taxonomy): domain Bacteria; phylum Actinomycetota; class Acidimicrobiia; order Acidimicrobiales; family Acidimicrobilacustridaceae; genus Acidimicrobilacustris. The sequence continues at coordinate 12,436 of CAYOHV010000025.1, forward strand.
AACGCATCGGCGGCATCGTGGGTGATGTGCTTGGCGCAACCGAACAACTCTGCGAAACAGCAATCCTGCTTGCCATCGCCGTGATGTTCGCCCAAGGTATTTCCATACCGTGGTTTTAGGAACATAAATGACAACACCTACATGGGTTTCCCTTTTGCAAAACGATTTTGACGCCATCATCTTTGATGTCGGCAACACATTGGTCGAACAAGCACCACCAACAACACCCATCAATGAGTTAGTGGCCACCCCATTACGCGGCGTGCACGAAACGTTGTCGGCATTACAGGGAAATTTTCGTCTCGGCATTGTTTCGAACACCACGGTGTTATCAGGCGAACAACTGCAATCGTTGTTACCGGAAATGTCGGATTACTTTTCCGTCATCATTGCCACCGCCGATCTCGGTGTACATAAACCCGACCCCACACCACTTCTCCATGCAGCCCAACTTTTAGACGTTGCTCCTGGGCGTTGCCTTTATGTGGGTGATATCGAAACCGATGCTCATGCCGCACAAGCTGCAGGCATGGCCTACTGCCCAACCGGCCCCGATCTTTTGCACGCACTGGAAAGATTCGCTGCACACCGCACAACCTTGGCCCGTGCGTTTCTTCCGAGCGAACCCCGCGATCAATTCGCAAGTGATATCGCCGCCGAAATTGATTCTTTAGCCAAACCACCCGGCGCCATGGGCGAACTGGAGGTGGCATTACAAAAAATCGCCGCCATCACTCATTCGCCATTGCCACAAATTGATCCGGTCGCATTGGCGATCTTTGTTGCCGATCATGAAATTGCGAAAGACGAAACCGTTACGCCTTGGCCGTGGGAAATCAGTCGTACCATCGCCGAACTTTCACAAAAAGGAAAGATTGCGGCTAATGCTTTTGCGCAAACAGCCGATGTCTATGTTGAAGTTGTTGATGTTGGCTTAGCCACGGGGCCAACTCCGCAAGGTGTACGCAACGATCGTGTGCGCGATGGATCGGGCCATCCATTTCCGGGGCCTTCGCTTTCAATTGAGGAAGTTCACGCCGCCGTTCATGTAGGTGCACAAACTGCCGAGCGACTTATTGCCGGCGGAACACGTTTGCTCTGTGTTGGTGAAGTTGGAATTGGCAACACCACACCCGCCGCCGCCATTGTGGCGTGGGCACTCGGCGTGAGCGCGCTTGACGTCACCGGTCGCGGGTCGGGCATCGACGATGTCAC
>CAYOHV010000026.1:0-4396 GCA_964403825.1 uncultured Bifidobacterium sp.
CCTTGTAAGACACCATCGCTAACTAAAGCATTGCGGCGACAGGCCAAACCTTCGCCGTCGAAAGTGTCAGCGGCATACGAACGATGGTCGGTGGGATCGTCAACTAACGACAAAGCCTTAGTAGCAATTTGCTCTCCTACTCGGTCGGCAAATGGAGAGCGGCCTTTCGCAACACGATCACCGGTGAGCGTTGAACCCAATAAACCAATAATGGTGGCGGCCACTTTCGGTTCTAAAAGAATGGCCACTTTGCGTGAACTAACGGGTTTCGCTCCGAATAGCCGTGTTGCCCGCAACACTGCATCATCGGCGGCTTCATCAATATCTAAATCACGAGGCGAAAAACCATACGTTGAACCACCGCCGGTATAGGTCTCATCGCCATCGGATGCGAGCGCTAATGCGCTCATTGAACACCAACCACCGCGACCGGAACCACGAATTCCCATCGACGAGGCAATAGCAAAACGAGAAACGACATCGGAAAAAATTGATGTTCGCACTCCCGTAATACGCGCGTCGCCCGCTTTCACTTTTTGTTCTAAAGCAATTGCCAAAGCAATTTTTTCACTTTGCGGAAATTCTTCAACGCGGCGATCGAAACCATCGAAAAGCACGGGCTCTACGCCATCGGGAGTTGCCAAGCCAACAAATTCGCTGGGCTCGGCAAATTGCGCGTTTTCGCGCGCCGCTTGCAACGTATCAAAAAGAACGTCTTTTTCTAATGAGCCCGCCCAAGCGAAACCTTGTCGATGATTGTTAATGACGCGAATACCAACACCAGCACTGGTAGCGGAAGTTAATGATTCAACCTCACCGCCATGAGCTCGCACTGTTGTGGAAGTAGAGCGAGCCATGAATGCTTCAACTTGCTCATCGCCATTACTTTGCGCCGCAATACTTTCGGCCAGTTGTAAAAGTTCGGCTGCAAATTCGTCCGGCGGTTCGTGATTCATGATCCAGAAACGGTGACATCATCAACCACCAACGTGATGCCGGCGGCGTTCATGGGTAAAAACGTGAGATCGTTTCCGATCTCGGAAATATCAAGCAGCATTTTTTGCAATGTCGAAGCAATCGTGAATTCTCGAATCGGTTCGGCCAGTGCGCCATTACGAATTCGAATTCCTTCGGCGCCGGTTGAGAAATCTCCACTGACAGGATTCACACCCGAATGCAATCCCGATACTTCTTGAATAAGGACACCATCTTCAATTCCACTAATGATGTCCTCGGCAGCGCGCAAACCCGGTTTGAGTTGTGTAGCGAAACAACCAACTGACGGTGTGGAACGAAATCCACGTACCGCATTGCCCGTGCTTTGCGTTCCGGCGCGGCGCGCACTGGAAGAGTTATGAACGAACTTTTTGAGCACGCCATTTTCGATCATGACGTTACGACGTGCCGCTAAACCTTCACCATCAGTATCGGTAGCCGTCATAGCGCGTGGATCGGTGGGATCGTCCATAAACGTAAAGGCCGGTGATGCAACTTGTTCACCTAAGCGTCCCGCAAAAAGGGAACGTCCTTTGAGAACCGCTTCACCATCTAAAACATGGGCAATGATTCCCAAAAATTGAGCCGAAACCCATGGATCTAACACCAAAGTGAAACGACCGCTCGCCGGCTGTTTCGCGCCCAATAGACGAGTTGAACGAATTGCGGCTTCACTAGCGGCGCGTTGTGGATCGAGTTCATTTGGTTCGCGCCCAATTGAATAGCCAAATCCGGTTTGTGTTTCTTCACCGTCGGTGGCCAAAGCGTAGGTGGCCAAATAGCAACTGGTTTCGCGTCCACTTGATCGAATTCCCGTGGTCGTTGCAATTGCTGCTTCAGAAATTCCGTCGGCATATTCCGCCGATTCGATTCCAGCAATGCGATCATCAGCGGCTCGCACGGCGCGTTCCAGTTCTTTGGCCAATTCAATTTTTTCTTGAACTGATACGGATGAAAAACCAGGTCGGAACAAATCAACCGCTGAAAGTTCCACACCATCGGGAGTGGCTAAACCGGCAAACTCATCGAAGGTTGCAAATTCAACGTTGTCGCGCGCCTCAGCCAAAACTTCCGCCACCGCAGCCTTTTCCAAACTGCCCGCCCAAGCAAAACCTTGACGGCCATCTTTCACAACACGTATTCCCACGCCTTGCGATTGTGCCGAAGAAAGAGATTCGATTTCACCTTCGTAAACGCGAATTTCAGTGTCGGTTCCGCGAACCACGACGGCTTCAATTTCCTCACCCAGTTTGGCCATCGCCATAACCGAATCGGCGATCGCTTGTAAGTCTTCGCTCATGCGGCTGTGCCACCAATAGTGAGTGACGCCACTCGTAATGTGGGAACGCCATCTCCCACGGGCACACCTTGACCATCTTTTCCGCAGGTTCCGGGCGGACCCATAGCGAAATCGTTTCCAAGCGCATCAATGCGTTGCAAAACTTCCGGTCCGTTACCAATCAAATTGCCTTCGCGAATCGGCTCAGTAACTTTTCCGTTTTCGATTAAATACGCCTCGGTCATTCCGAAAACAAAATCGCCAGTGGCCGTATTGACCTGTCCGCCACCTAAATGCTTTACGTAAACACCATTAGGTGTGTTGGCGATAATTGATTCCGGATCTTCGTCGCCCGCCAACAAATACGTATTCGTCATGCGCACCATCGGCAAATGCTGATAACTCTGACGACGACCATTGCCCGATGACGGTCGGCCTTCTTTACGGGCACGTAAGAGATCCCACATGTAATCGGTGAGGTAACCATCTTCAATTAAAACATTGCGTTGTGCAGGATTACCTTCGTCATCAACGGCGATATTTCCCCACTCTTTTTGCATCGTGCCATCGTCGACAACGGTGACACCTGGAGAAGCAACGCGCTCGCCAACGCGGCCGCGAAATACCGACGCACCTTTTGAAACTAAATCTGCTTCCAGCCCGTGACCGCAAGCCTCATGGAACAAAACACCACCGCCACCACTGCCGATAACCACTGGCATTTGCCCGCTCGGTGCAGGACGCGCCGACAATTTCGTTAGCGCCCGCCCAGCAGCGATACGCGCCAATTCCTCAACGTCATACATATCGAAAAGTTCAAAGCCAACGGTATGACCAATACTTTCGCGACCTGTTTGCATTCCGGTATCGCCCGCCGCCACACAACTAACAGCAAAAAATGTGCGAATGGTGTCGTCTTCAACAAAGACGCCATCGGAATTCGCAATCAAAATATGTCGCGCCGCATCGCCATAGGAAACCGATACTTGCGAAATCGCTGAACCCGCAGCTCGCGCCGCTTCGTTTGCTTGTAACAACAGTTCAACTTTTTTGGCCTTAGCAATTTCGGCGGGAATTTTCTCGATGGCATAACCGCGATTAGCCGTGCGACTTTGTAAGGCCACCACATTGGTGCCGCCGGTTGATCCTTGCGCCGCGGCGGCTGCGGCGCGCGCTGCTTGTAAGAGTCCTTCTTCGGAAAGATCGGCAGTATGAGCGAAACCAGTTGTTTCACCCGACACCACTCGAATACCCGCACCGCGATCGCGACCGGATGTGAGTTCTTCAACGCGACCATCATCTAAAAGCGCCGATGAGTTGCGTCGATCTTCGGCAAAAACTTCGGCGAACTCTCCGCCGGTGCGCATTGCCTCACCTAAAACTTTTTGTAATACCGATTGATCGATCACGTTGTTCCTTTCGGCGTTTGTACCGATGTGAATGCGAGTCAGCGTACCGTTGCCACAGTAAAGAAGGGTCCGAGCGCTTATAGCGGCAGGTTTCCTAGACTGAATAAATGACCGAGTCCCACGATCGCCGATCTGATGAAGGTCATCAGGACGAAAGTGGTGCGGACCGACACGAACCCGGTCTGGCCGAAATCGCGTCGGTCTCCGTAGAGGGCCTTATTGATGCGGTCGAAACCGCCGGTCAACGCCCCGAACGTCGGTACCGCTGGGTGCTCCCATTACGAATCGCCGTCAGTTTGGTCATGCTCGGAATCCTTTGGTGGCGTTTTCCGGATCTGCAGTGGGGTGAACTCATTCCCGCATGGGATGCGAGCACAATCGCCTGGCTCTGCGCCGCCGCCGTTATGACAATCGCCGGAATCGCACTCTCGGCAGTTCGTTGGGATGTGGTGTTGCGGGCACTTGGCCTAAAGGAAAAATTAAGCACGCTGGTGCCGCTTTATTTCGCCGGACAATTTGTTTCCAATGTTTTACCTTCGACAATTGGCGGCGATGTTTTACGAGTTTCGCGCTTATCAAAAAAGAACAATCAACCGGCAACAACGTTCGCTTCAGTCGCGTTAGAACGATTGACGGGTTGGTTTGTATTACCGCTGCTTACACTTTTTGGTCTCGCCATAAACCCCGGCCTACGTGAATTGGGACGCGCCAC
>CAYOHV010000026.1:4496-13629 GCA_964403825.1 uncultured Bifidobacterium sp.
CATCGTGTTTTTGAATCGCCCAATGACATCATTCTTTGGGATACCGGTCATCAGGCGTACCCGCATAAGTTGCTCACTGGTCGCGCCGACCAATTCGATTCATTGCGTCAAGCCGGCGGGCTTTCCGGTTACCCATCGCGCACCGAATCAGAACATGACTGGATTGAAAATTCGCATGCTTCAACAATTTTGAGTTGGGCCTATGGACTTTCTGTCGCCAATGAATACGAGAAAAACAATCGTCGTATCGTCGCCGTAATTGGTGACGGTGCCATGACCGGCGGTATGGCATTTGAAGGTTTAAACAACTTGGGTCATGCCGGTCGCGATTGCATCATCATTTTGAATGACAACGGCCGTTCCTATGCACCAACGGTTTCGCGCTTAGGCGAAAGTCTGGTGAAGATTCGTAACAATCCGGTTTATATGCGTCGCCAAGCGCGCTTGGAAAAACTTTTGGCCGACTTACCGGTTGTCGGTGGCATTGCCGGGAGAGGTTTAGAAGCAACAAAGGCCGCGATTCGTGAAATGTGGGAACCGCCTGCATTTTTCGAATCATTAGGTGTGCGTTATGCCGGTCCTTTTGATGGACATGACATTGCCGGCCTCGAAGCCGCATTACGTAATGCCGCGGCAATGCCCGGTGGTCCGCAAGTTATTCATGTGCTGACCCAAAAAGGTCGCGGTTATGGACCAGCCGAAAACGATCCCATTAAACGCTTGCATGACACATCCGAATCGAAACCGGGAAGTTTCACCGCGGCGTTTACCGAAGCGATCGTTGCCGAGGCCGAACGTAATCCCAAAATCTTTGCCATCACGGCGGCTATGCCGGATTCAACCGGCCTTTTACCGTTCGCCGAAAAATTCCCTGACCGCATGATTGATGTCGGCATTGCCGAACAACATGCGGTGACATCTGCCGCCGGTATGGCCATGGGTGGGTTACGACCAATCGTTGCGGTGTATTCAACGTTTTTAACCCGCGCCATTGATCAAGTGAACCTTGATGTCGGATTGCATAACGAACCAGTGATCTTCTGTCTTGATCGTGCCGGCATTACTGGTGACGACGGACCTTCGCATCACGGTGTTCTTGACATGGTGCTGCTCTCCAAAGTTCCCAATATGACAATTTTGGCGCCGTCCTCGTACCAAGAAGTTGGCCAAATGCTTCACGATGCATTGGCAGTTACCGATGGACCGGTCGCCATTCGCTGGGCCAAGACCGCCGCTCGCCAAGCCGCTCCAAATGAAGTGGGCTCAGGATTAAAAGCGCGTCAAGTGCAATCGGGTGCGGAAATTTGTTTGTTAAGCGTGGGCAAGATGCTCGACGCGGCCGAAGAAGCGGCGAGGATTCTTGAACAAGACGGTCATTCCGTTTCAGTTTGGGATGTGCGCTGCGCTAAACCGCTTGATCCCGCAATGATCGCTGATGCCGCCAATCATCAATTAGTTCTCACCGTTGAAGACGGATTACGTAACGGTGGTATCGGTATGTCGATCGCCGATTCCGTGCATGCCATCAACCCTGGCGTGCAAGTTTGCGTGCTTGGTATCCCTGATCAATACATCGCTCATGCCAAGCCCGATCAAATTTTGGCGAGCCTCGGATTAGACGGTGCCGGCATTGCCACCACCGCTCGTACGGCATTGCGTTCTTCGGCCACGATCTAATCTCCCATCGTGACGGAAATTCAATCTCCTAACGAACTCTTTTCATTGAACGGTCGATGCGCGTTAGTAACCGGCGCGTCAAGCGGTATCGGAAAACGAATGGCGTTGGTGTTGGCCTCAGTCGGCGCACGCGTGGCAATCACCGCTCGACGCGCCGACGCTTTAGCCGAAATCGAAAAAGAGAGCGAAGGATTAGCGGGGTCAATCCATGCCTTTCCTTGCGATCTCACCAACGAATCGGCCCGTACGCAATTAATTAATGATGTGCAATCGTCATTGGGACCGATTGATGTTTTGGTGAACAACGCCGGTGCGGTAAATGCAGTAGCCATCGAAAACGAATCCCTCGAGATGTTTCATCAGATGGTCGAGTTGAATTTGGTGGCGCCGTGGCACTTAGCAAAACTCGTGGGCGAACAGATGGTGGAACGGCGAAGCGGTTCGATCATCAATATTGCGTCCATCCTCGGCGTGGTGGGCGCAACGCCGGCGAAAGATTCCGGCTATTCGGCCGCCAAAGGTGGACTGGTGAATCTCACCCGTGAATTGGCCTTGCAATGGGCTCGTAAAGGCGTGCGCGTAAATGCCATTTGTCCGGGTTGGTTTGCTACCGAAATGATTGATGATTTGTTGTCGACCGAAAACGGTCAGAACTTCATAACGACAAACACACCAATGGCGCGCGTGGGTGAAGTTCAGGAACTTGATGGCGCGTTACTGCTCTTGGCCTGCGATACCGGCAGTTTTATAACCGGCGCTATTGTGATGGTCGATGGCGGTTGGACCGCGCGCTAGTCAGAAACGCGGAAAGTTTCCTGCTTCTATGCGTATCAAAATGTCATAAATTTTAACTTTCGCCTTTCTTACGTTGCCTACACTTTCCGTTGTAATTAATGGAAACGCAGGTTGCTGCCCGTCTTCAACCAGGCGTTAAAAAGCCGCAAAAACTCATTTATTGACACATTTTCATACAGTGCATATTTCAAAATAAACCGCCGGTTCTGCCCGGTCTTGGGTTATTTCAAAAGGAGACAGACAAATTGCTGTCACAACGTATTTCGGTGCACGCACTCACTATTACGCCATTCACTATTGACGGGCGTATCGACATTGCGGCGTTGCACGACCAAATTGATCGTCTAGCCAGTCATTCACTTTCGCTCTGGACGGGTTGTGGCGCGGGGATGGAAGGACTTGGCCAATCCGATCTCGATTCCCATCGCATTCTCGAACACACTGTTGAAGCCGCAAATGATCGCGTGGCCATTATTGCCATAGGAATTGAACCGTCCTTGCCCGAAGACATGACCGAATTCATGTTGGCGGCTTACAAATTGGGCGCAACCATGGCCCAGATTGAACCCCCTCGCCAACTACCAGGCGACGCAACATCGTTGGTCAATTACGAAAATTATTTGCGCATTGTTTTGGAATCCGTCGACGCGCCCTGTGCGGTCAATTTCGCTGCGAGCGCCGGACAACTTTTACAAGATCAATCATTGGCTCGGCTCATACAAAGTTACGACCATCTCCGCATGATCAATTTCACCGAAACAGATTTTGAATCTCTGGTCGAAGTGTTGAGTCTACGCGATGAAAAGTTTGATGTCATCGTAAGCAATCCCATCGATTCGCTCAGTGCCTTGGCGCTTGGAGCACAAGGTTTTCGCTCATTGGAAGCGAACATTGCACCCACCACCTGTGCAGCAATTGCGCATGGATTTACCACCGAAGAGTTTGCGCAAGTAACGAACGCGTATGCCAATATCGCCGAACTTTCCCAATTAATTGCTAATGCCGGAGGCGTACGCGCCGTTAAAGGTGTAATGAGACGGCTCGGACTTCCGGGCGGTTATATGCGTTCACCTCACCTAGAAGCGAATGAACGCGATATCGACGCCATCATGAACTTCATCGACAAAAGCGATATTCCCAGTTGGGAAGGTTGGTAACTAAGCGTTTTCGGCCGCAGCTCGACGCGCCGCATCAGCGCGTAATTCACCCTTGGCCACTTTCGAACCCGAAGAACGCGGCAATTGCGGTAACACAATTAACTTCTCGGGGAACCATTCGCGCGACACACTGCGCGCACGCAAATGTTCAACGATTGATTCGAGGGTGACGTCATTGTCGCCAATAGGTTCAACATAAAGACAAACACGTTCGCCAAAAACCGGATCGGGCCACGGCACGGCCGCCACCATTGCCACATCGGGATGAGTGGAAACTTCCGCTTCCACCGCGGCGGCGCTGATGTTTTTCCCACCACGAATGATGAAATCCGATGTTCGTCCAACGACGGAAAGTAATCGCTCGCCATTGGGGCCATCGTGCAATCGCACAATGTCACCCATCAACATCCAACCATCGGAGGTGAAAAGTTTTTGGTTGGCTTGTTCATCGCCCCAGTAGCCCAAAGCAATTGCCGGACCTAAACACGCCGGTTGACCTTCAGTGGCATCGGCCGGAAGTTGCTGCAGCGTTTCTGGATCATAAAGACGTACGTTCATTTCCGGGATGATTTCGCCGGCGGTGCGCAACCGTGTTTCACGATCGGTTGTCCACGACGTATGGCTAAGCGCACCAGTTTCATTCGAACCGTAAAACTGCAACACCATGGCGCCTGTGGTTTGTTCAAATTCGGCGGCCCGCTCATAAGGAACTGCTTCCCCACCGGTGAACATTGATCGTAAAGATGAAAGATCGTGGTTTGCGTTTTTATTTGCGTTCAACAACATGATGAACTGCGTGCTGACACAACATAAAACGGTGACACGAAGTTGTTCGAGAAGTTCAAGTGCAATCTCGGCGTCGAATCGATCCATCACTACCGTGGGTGCACCCAAAATGGCTGGCGTGAAATGTGCGGTCCACAAACCGAATCCAAATGGTGCCGGCAACGCACCAAAAAAGATTTCGTCAGCGCCAAAGTTGCCGGCGGCCGCCGCCAACTTATGAAAATAAAACCAACGATTTTGCGTATGCATAACGCATTTCGGTAAACCCGTTGTGCCCGACGTGGAATTCAAAAGGAACAACTCGTCAGGATCAATTGGTTGTGCTGCGGTAGGAATCGTCGCCGCCTCGGCGCCGGCGTCAATAATTTCGCCGGTCGAGGAAACCAAAATATGACGCGTCAGTTTTGCGCCCAGTTCGGTAACCGCATTGCGAATCTCTTCGCTTTGTCGGCCATATTGTTGATCGGTCGTAATGAGCGTTTCCGCGCCCGTCAACGTAAGCAAATGAGCAATCTCGCGATCGCCAGCGCGCGCACCAATACCAACGCACACCATGCCGGCGCGCTCTAAACCAACATAAACCGCATGCACACCTGGTCCGTCCGGCATCATCACGGCCACCCGTGAACGCGACGGAATACCCGTGGCTAAAACAACTTCCGCAATTCGGTCAGCGGCGCGGTCGTAATCGCTCCATGTGAAGGTATGCAGATTGCGTTCAACGGAAGTGTAAAAAGCAACGGCATCAGGCTTTTCCTTCGCCCAACGACGCACCATTGATCCCACTGTTTCGGTACCCCAAAAACCTTGGGATCGGTATGAGTCAGCAACGTTGGGATCAGTACGCATATCAGTTTGCCGAGCGTCGAGAAGCAGGAACCGCCCGTAAATCTGCCACTAATCGATCGAGGATTGAAACCAATTCGCGTAATTCGCTTTCTGACCATTCCGAAAGTTGTTCGGCCATGATCTCATCGTTGGCTTCTTCGATACGACTATGAACTTTGCGACCGGCATCAGTTACGGCAATAACCGAGGCCCGACCATCAGCCGGATCTTGCGAACGTTCAACAAATCCTTCGATTTCCAGCGCTTGTACTTGACGAGTTAACGCCGCCGGATGCATACGCACCGCATCAGCTAGGTCGCTCATGCGAATGGGACCGTCATCAATAACTTTTCCTAAAACTGCGACCGCCGCGATACCAATAGCCGTTCCGGCGCGTACCGCCAACAACCGCTCAAGACGTTGCGAACCAGTGATGCGTCGCAATGCACCAAGTTCTTCGCGCAAACGTCGAAGAAGTTGTTCGTCATTTTTCGCCATAGTGAATTCCTTTAGTGGCGCGAGCAGGGCGGCCTTAAGGGCCGCCCTGCCGAGCTCAACATTTACGTTGCCAAAGAGTGATTAGCCCAATGGGTTAAGCGATGAACCAACAGCCCACATTGCGTAGAACTGAGCGTTCGCACCGTATGCCTGTGCGATGGCCAACTTGGCACCACCAACTTGGTAATCACCGGCTAATCCACGCACTTGCGTTGCCGCTTCGGCGAATCGGATAAGACCCGATGCACCAATTGGATTGGATGACAAAACGCCACCCGACATATTCACGGGGAATGCACCATCAAGTGCGGTCTCGCCGCTTTGTGTCATCTTCCAACCATCACCCGGTGCGGCGATGTGATGTGCTTCCAACCACATTGGCTCATACCAAGAGAACGGAACGTATAACTCAGCGCAATCGATTTGTTCACGCGGATTCGTCACACCAATTTGGTTGTACAAATCGGTGGCGCAATCCATCGCTGCTTGCGGACGCACGGCATCGCGACCAGCGAACGTTGAAGGTTCGGAACGCATTGACGTACCCAACACCCACGCTGGTGGCTTCGATGCTTTCTTGCCGCCTTCTTCGTCGGTGAAAATGATGGCGCAAGCACCATCAGATGACGGGCATGACTCCAAGAAGTGAAGCGGATCCCACATCATCGGTGATTCCTTCACCTTGTCGATGGTGATATCCGCCAACTTGAGATGCGAAACCGGATTCTTGGCACCGTTGAGACGGTCTTTAACCGCCACCATCCAGCCAATATCTTCCGGCGCACCCGAGCGACGAATGTATGCACGAATGAACGGAGCGAACGCGCCACCCGCACCAATCGATGCACCTTTACCGCCGCCAAGAGCAAACTGCGCGTTGCCTTCTGATTGCTTTTCGAATGCAATCGACATCACACGCTTATGGCGACCGCCACTTACCAAGTTGGCGCCCACAATGCCCGTTGAACCACCCACTGAACCAGCGGTGTGAACACGGAACATCGGCTTGCCAACGGCACCGAGCGCATCAGCCAAATACATTTCCGGCTTCATAACGCCTTCGAAAAGGTCAGGAGCTTTACCGAGCACAACGGCGTCGATGTCACTCCAATCCATATTGGCATCAGCTAAAGCGCGGTATGCGGCTTCGCGCACTAAGCCAGCAATCGAAACATCTGCTCGCTTTTTCTTATGGTTGGTCTGGCCAACTCCGACTACTGCGACAGGTGTATGGCTCATTTGTCACCCTCCAGGACGCACACAATGTTTTGTTGCAAGCAAGGACCCGATGTTGCATGGGCCAGTGTTCGCTTCTTTCCGTTGTTCATGATTTGTTTGGCTGCTTCACCCACGCGAGTAAGGCCGGACACCATGACGGGATTCGCCACTAATGAACCACCGGATGGGTTGATTTCTGTTTTTTCCGACAAACCAAGGGCGTCACGAATGATCAGTTCTTGGAATGAGAACGGTGCATAAATTTCTGCAACATCAATCGGAGCCTTATCAACACCGGCACCTTTAGCGGCCAGTTTGGTTGATTCCGAAACCGTGATGTCACGACGCATCGTGGGCAGATGTGCTTCGATGCGGTGATCGATACCGGTGATCCAGGCTGGATTTTCGCAAAGGTCATAAGCGCGCTTACCGCGAGCCAAGATGACCGCTGCACAACCATCAGATACCGGCGGAAGATCGTGCTTGCGCAGCGGATTACGAACATACTCCGCTGACAAAAGATCATCGACTGAGTAATCGCCCGTAACTTGCGCATTCGGGTTGGACTTTCCGCGTGCACGGTTTGCCGCAACTACTTCAGCAAAGTCGCGCTCAGAAGCTTTACCCGAATCAAGCAACGCACGTGCTTGCAACGCGGCCAATGACCACGGATCGGCACCGAGTGGCGTCAAGTAATACGGATCGAATTCAATCGTGTAAAGCGTTGACGGATCGGAGTTTGAGTTTTTACCCACACCCGCCGCCAATGCGATATCGAGATGACCTTGCAGAAGTTCCACATAAGCCTCGTATAACGCCCAGGCGCCATCCATCTCCACATGCGATTCACGGATCGGCGGCCATGCGCCGTAAGCGTCAACGTTTTGCACAAACGAGAACGCTTGACCCGACAAGTAATCACATGATCCCGAGACAGTGAAGTCGACATCGCTCTTAGTAATACCGCATTGGGCGATGACGTCGTTTACTACTGGGAGCAACATTTCAGTTTCTGTATGTTGCGAACGTCGTTCGGGCTTCATCTGTGCGAAGCCAACGATCGCAATGTCATTTTCGCTACGTGCCATTACATCATCCGTTCAATGAAGTTCTCGGCCGGTTCATCCGGCTCGCCAGTAGTTACCCAACCGCGAATACAGCCGCCGCCTGAACCGCGACCACGGTTATCAATATCGTCAACATTGCGTTCGCCTTTGGGAACCCATTCGCATTTCACGCGCATACCGACACGAACTTCTGAAGCCGGCACATCGAGAATTGATTGTTGGGCCATAACAGCGTCGGTTCCATCTAAAAGAATTGAACAACGCGCAAACGGTTCTGTTTCAGTTTGTCCGTGATATTGCACGGGAGTAATAACGGTGAAGTTAGTAACCACTCCGCTATCGGTTACGTCAATGAGATGCGATTCGTCCATCTCCACTGCGCAAACACAGCAAAGGCCGCGTGGACCAACATAAACACGCGTGCATGACGGACAACGCTGACCAATCAACTTTCCTTGCATCAATGAGTTCATCCACAAAATGGTTGAAGGTGATGCATTGTCGACGTAGTTGAGATCGCAGTAGGAATCCATTTCCGTGATCTCGAGTTCGGCCGGCGGTGTATACGGATCACCTGCACCGGCACTCGGTGAAGGATCAGTTGCCGGAACGAAAGAAATAATGTCGTCGATACGACCTTGGCAATCGCCGGGTGCTTTCAATCGAGCTTCAACACGCAAGCCCGCCTGCAATTGCGTTTCCGATTCAACTTCAACCATGTGAATCATGGGAGTGTCGGCGCCGTCCAATGTGATGAACGCAAACGCAAACGGTGTGTTGAGCGGATGGAGATGTGTGGGATTCGGAACCCATGTCCAAGTTGACACAGTTCCTTTCGGACCGACCTTCACATAGTCGGTTCCGGAATCGTCACCAGTGTTGGGGTCGTATTCGAGCGGCGGCGCAATGACGCGACCACCGGTGCGAACACCGATGATCTGGCCTTGTGCCAGCGCCGAAAAGAATGTGCTGAGTGTCGATCCCAGCGTTCGCGAGAACGGGAACGTGAGATTAAAGACGGACTCGTGCGTGTCAGTCATGTTCTCCCTTTCGGTGTTGGGAGCCTGACTTTAAATTAGTTGACGTTGCTGAGCAACTTCTCTGGC
>CAYOHV010000027.1:0-3180 GCA_964403825.1 uncultured Bifidobacterium sp.
AACCCTTACCGCCTTCATGACCATCTTCGATGTACTTCTTGGCGTTATCCCATGCACCACCGGCGTTTGAGAGGAAGTTCGCCATTAATTGTCCAGAGACAATGGCGGCTGCCAAAAACGCGCCCAGTGCTAAGTAGCCGATACCGAAACCGATGATGATCGGCGTGAGCACGGCCAATAATGCCGGTGTTGCTAATTCACGCAATGAAGCGCGGGTGCAAATATCGATAACCGGTCCGTAATCGGGACGATCTTCGCCGGTCATGATTCCGGGCTTTTCACGGAACTGACGACGAACTTCTTCCACCACTGTTCCGGCTGTGCGGGAGACGGCGCGGATTGCCAATGATGAGAACAAGAACGCAACCGAACCACCGATTAACAGACCGATAAAGGTCTTCGGATCAGCAACGTTGAACTTCACCAAACTGGCGAGTGTTCCTTCTGCTTCGGCGGTCAACCAAGTCACGGCATCAACCGTTTCCTTGGCGATGGTTTCGGAGTACGAAGCAAACAGCGCAACCGCCGCGATAACCGCTGAACCAATGGCGAAGCCCTTAGTTACGGCTTTGGTGGTGTTACCAACGGCGTCGAGACCAACCATGATCTTTTCGGGTTCGCCATGTAATTCACCAGACATTTCGGCAATGCCGGCTGCGTTATCGGCAACCGGTCCGAACGTATCTTCCGCCACGATGATGCCGGTTGTTGCCAACATGCCGATACCGGTAAGAGCAACTAAGTAAAGCGAAAACGCAACGTTGCCTCCACCCAAAATGATGGCGGCACCAATGGCAACGGCGATGGCGACTAACGCCCAAACCGCTGATTCCAAACCGGTGGAAATACCTTCCAACACGGTGGTTGCCGGACCGGTACGTGCGGACTTCGCAATATCGCGAACCGGACGATCTTCAGTTGAGGTGAAGTACTGCGTAATACGTGATGCGGCAAAACCGAGAATGACACCGGCGACGATCGCACCAAAAACGCGCGCACCAGGGTGACTAAGACGAGCACCTTCGGGATTACCGATGTAAAGGAATGCAACAAACGCGGCGCCAATGATGGCCAAAACCTGTGCGGCGTAAATTCCGCGGTTAATGGCACGCAATGCATTGTTGTTATCGCTGGCGCGACCACGCACTAAGAAAATGCCGATCATTGATGCGACTAAACCAATTGACACAACGGCCAATGGGAAGATCAAACCTTTGGCGGCTTGTTCACCATCAAGACCAATGGCATGGAATGCACTCACGCCGAGAATGATCGAAGCCACCAACGTAACGGCGAACGATTCGAACAGATCGGACGCCATACCGGCGCAGTCACCCACGTTGTCACCAACGTTGTCGGCAATGGTGGCGGGGTTGCGGGGATCGTCTTCCGGAATACCGGCTTCGACCTTGCCCACTAAGTCAGCACCAACGTCGGCGGCCTTGGTGAAGATGCCACCACCAACGCGCAAGAACAACGCCAACAACGAACCACCGAAACCGAAGCCAACCAAAATGGCGGTTGAGGTGTTCTGGAACAACATCACAATGATGACGGTTCCTAAAAGTCCAAGACCTGCGGTGAGCAGACCAGCAACACCACCGGTGCGGAACGCAACCTGCAATGCGCCGTTGTAATCGTTACGACGTGCGGCCGCAGCGGTACGCACATTGCCGCGCACGGCTAGCCACATTCCTAAGAAGCCAATTGCTGCTGAGAACAGACAGCCAACAATGAAGGCGATGGTGCGGAAGGTTCCCGATTGCACAAAGCTCATCACCTGTTCGCCATCAATGACTTTTACGCCATCGAGTACGGGGTTCTTCGCAATTGCAGTCGAGGTAACGAAGACCACCACCGCTAACGGAATAACGATGATGCCGATTGTGCGGAACTGACGACGCAGATACGCAAGTGCACCTTCCTGAATAGCACCGGCAATTTCTTGCATCTTGTCGGTGCCTTGTTCTTGTCGGAGCACACCGCGCATGAGCACAACGCCCAATAGCAATGCGATCACCGCAACGGCGGCGGCAAAGATAAGCCACCCCCACTCGGCTCCGCCCAATGTGAAATTCTGATAGCCGCCTTCGGCAGCGAGAACCTGAGTCATCAAGTCCATCCTCGTGAGAGCCCCTAGGGGCTGGGCAACAAAAGCGCACGGGAGGGTCCCGTGCGAGTCCCGAAGGCTACCGCGCCTTGCTCGGCAAACAGGAAATGCTTCGCCCGACCCACGGAAAAGCCGGTATTTTTCGCATTTGAACTCAGTTCATAAAGGCGATTTTGGCCCTTGCGGCCAGCAAAATGGCCCTTGGCTTAGTCACCGATGGCATACATCTGGCCGCCGCGGGTACCGACGAAGATGCGACCGTTCCACACCGTTGGTGTTGATTCGATGCAGCCGTTGAGTTTCACGGTCCATTTCAATGGCGGATCGACCCGGGGGTCGGAGACGTCATAGGCGTTCAAGTTTCCTTGGCAGTCGCCCTCAATGAGTGTGTTGTCCACCACTACTGGTGACCCCCAAGTTTGTGAGCGCAGATTCTTCTCCCACAAAACTTGTCCCGTCATTTGATCGATACCTAAAACGCGTCCCGAGTTGGTGGCGGCGTACACCACACCGTTCGCAATTGCTGACGTTGCCCAAATTCCTTGTTTGCCTGCCGCCTGATCTTTCACCGACCACACAATCGGATTATCCGGTTTTTTCGGATCAAGTTTCATAATTTGCCCGACTTCAGTTGAACGCGCGTTACGGCGTTCGTATTCGGATCCGACATAAAGGAATCCGTCTTTGTCAACAACAATTGATGCGTCGGTATCGTCGCCCGTCCAGAAACGGAACGATCGTGTTGGTTCAACACCATTTTTCACACCGCTGATATCCCAACCTTGCACTAAGCCGGCTGAATTGGCGAAGTACACGGTGTTACCGGAAACCGCCACAGAATTTTCAATTGAAAACTGGTGATCCGAGATCGTGTTCCAAAGATCGGTATCCCAACTCGGTGTTTTGAATACCAATTCAGGCCGCACAGTTACTTTGCCGGCGGCGTCATAACCACGATTCAATTTGAATATATAAAACCAACTGTTTTCGCCGCCTTGGAATAGGTAGTCATCAATGATGAGCGCTGATCCATCCCAATCGTCATTCCATACTTGACGCACTCCGTATTC
>CAYOHV010000027.1:3280-12955 GCA_964403825.1 uncultured Bifidobacterium sp.
TGCCAAACCAAAAACTCGCCATGGCGTACGCGCCACAGGCTTCGCGTGCTTCAAGCCCGCCTCCCGAAATTTGCCCGAACGTCGGTTTTTTTATCCGACGCTGCCTTCGGCCACCAAACGTTCGAGCAACAGGGTGGGATGCTCGGACTCGAGACGTTCGAGCCAGTACTGGCTTTCGAAGAGCACCATAAGCGTACCGTCGGACTTCTCCAGAATCCGGACACCCCTCATGCCCCGAAGTTGTTCAGCACTTTCACGATCGGTACGTCGGGCAACTTTGTCATTGGTTGGCGAAAGTTCAACGGGTGCACCGAATTCGTTTTCCAATCGATACACCGCAACATCAAATTGCATTGGGCCAACGGCGGCCAGAATCGGCGCCGAATCACCTTGATCCGCATCACGCAGCACTTGCACAACGCCTTCTTCATCGAGTTGTGCAATGCCACGACGGAATTGTTTAAAGCGGCCGGTGTCCTTAACGCGCGCCACTGAAAAGAATTCGGGGGCGAAACTCGGAATCGCAGGGAACGTGACGGGGGGATCGAGATAGAGCGAATCACCAACCCGCACATCGGTGGCATTGACTAAACCAATGACATCGCCGGGAAATGCTTCTTCAATTGTTTCGCGTTCGGAACCGAATACTTGATGCGCATATTTTGTTGCGAAAGGTTTGCCGGTATTGCCATGGGTAATCACCATGCCGCGCTCGAAACGCCCCGAGCACACTCGCAAAAACGCAATGCGATCGCGATGCGACGGATCCATATTGGCTTGCACTTTAAAAACAAACCCAGAAAACGGATCATTAAGTTCGCGCGTTTTACCTTCGTTGTCTTGTCGTGCTGTTGGTGCCGGAACTAAATCAACAACTGCATCAAGAAGTTTGCGCACACCAAAGTTTGTTAATGCCGATCCAAAAAATGTTGGTGTGCTTTGTCCGCCTAAGAAAAGTTCAACATCAAGATCGGCGCCGACTTCATCTAAAAGCGTTATGCCATCGGCCGCCATTCGCCAAGCATCGCCTTCTTCAGTTTCGGCCCGTGTTGCATCAACGATTTCTTCAGGTGCTTCGGTTGCGCCGCGCGCCACGCGTGTGAATCGTGTGAATTCTCCATCGCGACGATCAATAACACCGCGAAAATCACCGGCAATTCCAACCGGCCAAGTCACGGGCGTTACTACTAAGCCAATTTGTTGTTCAATTTCGTCAATAAGTTCGAGCGGATCTAATCCCGGTCGGTCCCATTTATTGATGAACGTTAAAAGGGGAAGTTCACGTTGACGACAGACATCAAAAAGTTTGAGCGTTTGCGGTTCGATTCCTTTGGCGGCATCGAGCACCATGACAGCTGCATCGGCCGCGGCTAAAACCCGATAAGTGTCTTCGGAGAAATCGCGGTGACCTGGTGTATCGAGAAGATTGATGACGTGATCGCGATAGGGGAATTGCAAAACGGTGGATGTAATCGAGATACCGCGTTGTTGTTCTAACGCCATCCAGTCCGAGGTTGCGGAACGTCGACCGGAGCGCGCTTTTACGGCACCGGCTTCTGAAGTTAAAGCGCCGCCGTAAAGCAGAAACTTTTCGGTAAGCGTTGTTTTGCCCGCGTCAGGATGGCTAATGATGGCAAACGTACGGCGACGAAATGCCTCTTCGGCGGGGGAACTCATAAGGCGAGGGTAGTGCTCAGCGATCTTGCGCTGAACATTGAGCGCAAACCCCGACCAGATCCAGTCGGTGATGATCAATTCGAAAGTTCACTTGCTTTGCAATTTCATCGCTGAATTCATGCACGTATCGTTCGAGCGCTTGCGGCACATCGATATCGAGTACCGAGCTGCAACGTTGACAAATCAAATGATGGTGATGATGACCCGTGAGGTCCTCGGCTAATTCGTAACGGGCCATATCGTCGGCGGACACCACTCGGCGCACGACTCCGGCCTCTTCCAGAACGGCAAGATTTCGATACGTCGAACTTTGCGCCAAACCTTTAACCGATTCCATTAAGTCGTTCACGGTGATGGGATGCGGACTTGAACCGAGTGCATCAATGATTTCGCGACGACTTTCGGTATAGCGCTGGCCAACGCGACTCAGACGATCCTTCGTCGTCGAATGAATATCAATGGGTAGCGCCGTCATCGCTACAGAGTGTAGGACGCAGGCGAATTCCGAGAGTTCGCCGAGGGCATAGGCTCATGAGGTGGTTGAAGAACGATCGTTTCCACTAGCGCGCAAGCCTGATCGCACCGGTTCAATTAACAGCAGCGGTTTACGACTCCATGTCAACGAGTGGGGTGACCCTGACGCGCCGATTTTGGCGATGGTGCACGGTGGATTCGATTTCTCTCGCACTTTCGATGTTTTCGCGCCGATGATTGCTGATGCCGGCTGGCGTGTTGTTGCTTGGGACGCGCGCGGCCACGGAGATTCGGATTACGCCCACTTCTATTCGTGGTCCGCTGACGTGCGCGATCACTACTGCGCCATCTCACAATTAAGTTCCGAACCGATTGTGGTGTTGGGGCATTCCAAAGGTGGCGGACAACTTTTGGATTTACTCGATGGCCGTCCCTATTTAGCCAAAGCATTCATCAACCTTGATGGTCTGCCATCGCAATTTTCATCACCGGATGTCAACGATCGTGAACGACGTCGTATGCGTCGCGCCGATTTAGCCGCAGGTTTAGATCGACGTTTGCGTCGTAATGAACTTTCTCGCCGTCCCGACACCATTGAGGGTTTGGCCTCGCGACGTCAACCTATGAATCCGCGCTTATCGCGTGAGTGGTTGGAATATCTCGTCACTGTGGGCGCCAAGCATGATGAAAACGGTTGGCGTTGGAAAATTGATCCGCTTTTGCATCTAGGTGGTTTTGGTCCGTGGCGACCTGGTTGGTCGATGGATCATTTAGCGTCGCTCAACATGCCGTTTTTGGGCGTACTTTCTGGTGTCGCCGACGATCCAATGGGATGGAAGAGTCGTCGTTCCGATATCGAACCGTTTTTACCGCCCGGTGGTCAGTTGGAGTTTTATGACGACATCGGACACTTCCTGCATATTGAACAACCACGGTTCATCGCCGATTTAGTTTTGGATTTTCTGGGGCGGTTGCCATGAGTCGCACAACTGAGTACATCAACAACGGCGATCTTCGTTTGGCTTTGCACACATTGGAAAAAGGTGAAGGCCGACCGCTTTTGTTATTGCACGGTTTAGGAGAAAGTTCCGAAGCGCGGCGACCGTATTGGACACAATCGTGGACTGGTCCGGTGTTGGCACTCGATTTCACAGGTCATGGCGAATCGGAAGTTCCCGTAAGTGGTGGCTATATGCCCGAAACATTGATGTCCGATGTCGATCATGTTCTGGCCCGCTACGGACCGTGCACCATTGTCGGCCGCGGTTTGGGCGCGTGGATCGCGTTGTTAATTGCCGGCGCTCGCACTGAACTCGTGCATGGTGTTGTGTTATTCGACGGCGGAGGGATTGTTGGTGGTGGACCACAACCACCAACTCCGCATATTTCGGTTTTCGAAAATCCAACTCAAGCAACGCCCGATCCTTATGCCTTGGCGGAATTAAGTCGCGATCCACGTCCTCCGGATTACGCGCTTGATTATGTGCGGTTCATTCTCGAATCATCACCGTTAGAACATCCCATCGTGGTGAGCGCGCGTATCAAACCTGATTGGTTAGCGGCCGTTGCCGCCGATATTGGCGTTATTGAACTGCCGCTAGAGCAAGCAGTCGCTTCGTTTTTGCCGGCTTAAAGTTATAAATCGCGTTCGCCTACGTAGATCGCTAATTCCCGCAACGCATTTTTCGCGGCGGGCATGTAATTGATGGCGTCGATAGCGGCGATGGCTTGCGCCGTAAGTTCGTCGATGAGTTTTTCGGTCGCTGCCACTGCGCCGGTTTCAATGAACACCGTTTGTAAATCGAAAATTTCTTCGGCGGATATATCGGTTTCACCAATGCGTTGCAGTTTTTGTTGTTGCGCCGGGTTGGCGTGTTGACGAGCAAAAGCGAACAGCGGTGTTGGCTTTCCTTCCCGTAAATCGTCACCCACCGGTTTTCCGGTTCGCTCGGGCTCGCCGAAAATTCCCAAGATGTCATCACGTAGTTGAAAGGCGTCTCCGAGGGGCGCGCCATACGCAGAAAGTGTCGCTTCGTAGGTTCCCGCTTTGCCCGCCATTGCCGCGCCTAGATGAAGCGGCCGCTCAATGGTGTATTTGCCCGACTTATAGCGAACGATCTGCCGAGCCGCTTCGAGATCAACGTTTCCCGTTGCCGCTCCCATGACATCGAGGAATTGCCCGATGTTGAGTTCGATCTTTAATTCATTCCAAACTTGAAATGCATCGGCGTTACTTGCCGTCATGAGTGCATCGGCAAAAACTTCGGCCAGATCACCAATCAAAATGGCGAGGCCATCTCCGAATCGACGCGACTCACCCTTGTAGTTCTGCACCGCATGTTGACTGGTGAAATAGGTATGCACGGTTTCGTTGTTACGACGGCTATCCGATCCGTCCATAACATCATCATGAATAAGGGCAAATGCATGCAGCAGTTCAAAAGCGGCACCGGCATTCCAAATTTGAATGTCATCAGGATTGCCACCGGCTCCGACAAATGACCAATAACAAAACGCCGGACGCAGTCGCTTTCCGCCGCCGATGACAAATGAACGCAGAATGTTCAGCGGTTCCTCTAATTGCGCGTCGATTTGCACCCAGCGGTTTGTTTGCTCTTGCAGAACTTCCTGCAAGCGTTTCTCCACCGGGCCAACAACTGCATTAAGGGCGTCAGGAACTTGCGTCACTCTTCCTCGTCATCTTCGAATTCTTCATCTAATTCGAATTGATCGGCGCGCAAATTGTCTAAGTCGGCAACAATCCGAGTGACCTCAACTTGAGCATCGGTTAAACGACCACGGCAAAGTTCAATGAGATCAGCGGCGCGTCGCACTTGCTCAGCCAATCGATCAACGTCGACTGCGTCCGATTCAAGTTCATGCAAAATCTCTTCAAGTTCGGCCACCGCGTCGGCGTAACCGATCTCCGGTGTTGCTGCTTTTTTGCTGGTCTTTTTCTCAGGCATTGTCGGTGCGCCTCTCGATAGTTGCCACTGTTGTTGTAATTGATCCGTCGGCGACAGTGGTAATCACCGTGTCGTTTTCTTGAACATCGTCGACGGAGCGAATGATTTGGCCCTTGGCGTTGCGGGTGATCGACCAACCCCTCGCCAATGTGCGAATTGGATCGACTGCTTGTACTCGTGTCGCCAATAGGTCGAGTCGCGCAGTTTCTGTCCGTTGTGCCGTCGTTGCGGCGCGTGACAACCGCGCCGATTGAGCGGCAAGACGTGAAAAGTGAATCTGCACGCGATTCTTTCCGCCTAATGCCGCTCGGTGTGCGAAATTGCTGAGACGAAGACGTTCGCTTGTAAGTGTGTCGACGATGAGGAATGAAATTTCCCTCCATGCTTCTTCGGCGCGCTGAATGACATGCGCAGCGCGATCAATGATTGCTTCAGCACAGGCTGTCGGAGTTTTATGCGCGCTGTGAGCGACGATGTCGGCAACGCTGATATCGATTTCATGCCCGATACCGGTGAACACGGGAAGGGAACATGTGGCAATCGTGCGCGCAACAAGTTCGTGATCGAATACGGCGAGATCAAGTTTCGAACCACCGCCGCGCACAACGGCAATGAGATCAACATCAAGTTGTTCCGCAGTGCGAATAGCGGCAGCAATCGTAATTTCGGCGCCGTTTCCTTGAACTTTGGCGTCGATATAGCGCACGTTCCAAGAAAGCCCGCTGTTTTGTAACGAATGCAAAAAGTCGGCTTGGGCTGCGCTTTCATCAGCGGTGATTAAAGCGATAGTGGTTGGCATTTCGGGGACGGCTAATCGCTTATTGCGATCAAGTAATCCTTCTTTGCGCAATGCGGCCAATACTTTTTCCCGTTGCGATTCCAACGCTTCAAGAGTGAAGTTGGGATCGATATCGGTCATAGTTAGTTGTAAACGACCACCAGCAATCCAAATTTCTAACGGTCCGCGTAAGCGAATAGAAACGCCTTCGTTCAGCGATAACCCCCCGGCGCTGCGTAACTTTTCCTCAACCTTGACGCGATTGCGACTCCATAACGCCACGGGAACTTTGGCCACAACCGAACCGTCATCGTCGCGATCAACTAGGTCGAAATAAAAATGGCCACGCGATTCACGGGGTCCACTGATCTCGCCATCAACCCAAACCGGTCCGCCGAGACGTTCTTTGATCGCCGCTGACGTTTCCGACATCAATTCGCTGACGGTGTAATGGATCACGGACATGACCGGCACGGTAGCGGGCCGGCTCCTAAAGTCGGAACGTGAACGAAAATCCAATGCCCGCTGCCCATGGCTCTGGTCAGCAATCGGCGCGCCGTCGGGTGCAACGAGGCATTGTCGCCGCCACATTGGTGGTTGGTCTCTTCCTCGCTGCGTGTAGCGGCTCATCGAGTTCAAGCGATTCCTCGACCTCAACCACGGCGGCGCCTATCGGCCCGCAAAGCCCGTCAACTCTGCCGGCTCCTTCCACTACAGCGGCGTCGCCCTTCGGCGCGCTTTGTTCTCTTTTTAAAGATCTCTACGGCGTCGAAAACTTGCAACCGAAAAACACGGGTAACTGGTCGGCGGAACAACAGCGCATTGGCGTAGATGCTCAACGCGAAGTTGCAATTCTTAATTCGATGAAAGGCATTGCTCCGCAAAGTTTGGTCGCACCGATCCAGGCGGAAATCGATTACGCAAATTTCATTGTTGACAATGTTCCCTCGGCGGCAACATACGCGGCAGCAACTACCGCAGTTAACGGTTATGCCAAGAAGGCAGAATTAACAACGGCAACGACCACTCTTTCCGAGTGGAAAAAGACGAACTGTCCTCGTTAAGAATTCAAATCACTCTTGAACAAGTTCAATGAGTGTGCCGAGTGCGTCTTTCGGATGGATGAACGCAACTGTTGTTCCGCGCGATCCGGGACGAGGTGCTTCGTCGAGAACACGGAATCCTTGAGCCTTCACTGCTTCTAATGCTTCGGCGCAGTTATCGACGCGATAGCCAACGTGATGAATACCCGGACCGCCGCGAGTGTTCAACCATTTGGCCACAGTCGAATCTTCACGAGTCGGCGTTAAAAGTTGCACATATGACTCGGCAACTTTCAAAAGCGCTTCTTCAACGCCATCGCGTTCAACAACTTCGCGGTGGTCAACCGTGGCGCCAAATGTTTCGACGTAATAGTTAATGCCGGCTTCCAAATCGGGAACAGCGATGGCGATGTGATCAATTTCAGTCAGTAATGGTTTCGTCATGATGTCTCCAGTGGTTAGGCGCCGTGACGACGGAACGCAGTGATGCGATCTTCGCCAACTTGAGCACGGAATTCGGGATCGTCAATACCGAGACCTTCGCTAGGAGCGAGGCACAGCACGCCGATTTTTCCTTCATGCAAATTCTTATGCACTTGGTAGGCCGCTTCGCCAGTTTCAGCTAGGGGGTAAACCGCCGAAAGAATGGGCTGAATTTTTCCTTCGCAAATCAACGTATTTGCTTCCCAGGCTTCGGCGTAGTTGGCGAAATGAGAACTGATGATGTCCTTTAATTTCATCCAAAGATGGCGGTTGTCGAACTCAATCATGAATCCGCTGGTGGCTGCGCAAGTCACGATTTTTCCACCGCGTCCGGCGACATAAACCGACGCACCAAATGTTTGACGTCCGGGATGTTCAAACACGATGTCTACATCGCGACCGATCATGGAACGAATGTCTTTACCTAATCGACGCCATTCGCTTTCATCTTGCGTATGTTCATCGCTCCAGAATTTGTAACCGGCTTCTTTACGATCGATGACGTGTTCGACACCGAGGTCATGAAGAAGCGCTACTTTTTCCGGCGAAGAAACAACACCAACTGGTGTGCCACCACCGTTCAAGACATATTGCACGGCGTAACCGCCGAGGCCGCCCGATGCTCCCCAAACCAAAACGGCATCGCCTTGTTTCATTTGCACAGCATTGGGTGAAACCAGCATGCGGTAACTGGTGGAATTACAAAGAGCATTAACGGCGGATTCTTCCCAAGTGAGGTGTGCTGGTTTGGGCATCAATTGGTTTGCTTTCACAATCGATAAATCAGCCAGTCCGCCGAAGTTTGTTTCGAAACCCCAAATACGTTGGTTATCGGCCAACATCGAATCGTTATGACTGGTTGCGTCTTGATCATCGACGTAATTGCAATGAACAACAACTCGGTCACCCGGTTTCCATTTACGCACAGCCGAACCAACGCGTAAAACAACTCCGGCACCATCAGAACCAACGGCATGGAATGGAAGATCGTGACGCGCGCCCCAATAACCTTCGCGACCAAGTCGTTTTAAAAATCCAAAAGTGGAGACGGGCTCAAAAATTGAACTCCACACGGTGTTGAAGTTGATGGAACTCGCCATCACCGCAATGATCGCTTCATCGGGTGCTAATTCGGGTAACTCGATCTCTTGCAGATGAAGAGATTTCCGCGGGTCTTTATCGCCCGATTCGAGACCTTCGAACATTTGCTGTTCCGATTCGAGCACTACCACTGCACGGGTGGTGGAGGGCAGAGGCATATTGGCTATTTCTTCAGCCGGTGCGTTATTGAGGATGGCGTCGACGATCTGCTGCATGGGGCGGCACGCTAGTTTCCCCAAGGCCCTCAATGCCATGTGACCATTGGGAAAAGAGGCGTCGCCAATAGCCCCAAGGGTCTTTCGGTCCTAGTTGTTACCGAGGGGTAAGGTTGCGCCACTCGAAACAAACGTTTCAGTGACCGGAAGCGCCGGTCAGTCGTAAATGGAGGTAGGCAGATGCCGGGATCGGTCATTCTCTCGGGTGCTCGCACACCAATTGGAAAAATGTCGGGTTCACTGTCCGGATTCGAAGCCACCGACTTAGGCGGCATTGCCATTAAGGCCGCGCTGGAACGCGCCGGATTAAGCGGCGAACAAATCGATTACGTGTTCATGGGCCAAGTTCTTCTCGCTGGTGCGGGACAAATGACGGCGCGTCAAGCAGCCATTAAAGGTGGCGTGCCCATGAAGACTCCGTCAACGACAGTCAACAAAGTTTGTCTTTCTGGTTTAAACGCAATCATCCTCGCCGACCTTTACATTCAAAATGGTCTGGCCGACATTGTGATTGCCGGTGGTATGGAGTCGATGACAAATGCTCCGTACTTGTTGCCTGGTGCACGTGCTGGTTTACGCATGGGTGACGGCAAAGTTGTCGACTCAATGATGTTCGACGGTCTTTTTTGTGCCGTTGATCAGTTAGCAATGGGTGCCGGTACCGAAAAGTACGCCGCTACTCGTGGACTCTCGCGCGAATCACAAGACGAATTAGCGGCAATGTCGCATGAACGTGCGGCCAAAGCGCAAAAAGACGGTTATTTCGATGCCGAAATCGTCAAGGTTGAAATCCCGCAGCGTAAGGGCGACCCGGTTCTTTTCAGTGAAGACGAAGGTGTGCGCGGTGAAACAACTCTCGAATCACTCGGCAGTCTTCGTCCCGCATTCGACAAGGCGGGCAACATCACTGCCGGTAACGCATCACAAATTTCTGATGG
>CAYOHV010000028.1:0-12868 GCA_964403825.1 uncultured Bifidobacterium sp.
ATGCTGGGCCCCTTTTGTCGTTACTCCATTACTTATAGGGTCTAGTCATGCGCGTTTGTTTCGTCACCTCCCAAACAGTTGGCGATGATGCACATAGCGATCCTGATATTCCATTCCTTAATGACGCAGCCGAACGCGCGGGCCTGAATGTGCACTGGTGTGCATGGGAAGACAATTCGGTGAATTGGGATGACTTCGATCTCGTCGTCATGCGAAGTCCGTGGAATTACGTTAAGGACCTTTCTCGTTTTCAAAAATGGCTTTCGACCTTTCCGGCGCCACAAAAACTTTGGAATCCACGCGACGTCATCCAGTGGAATATGAATAAGACGTATTTATGTGAACTGGCCAACGATGGCTTCGCAGTGGTTCCTACGTTGTATGTCGATTCCTTTGATGATGTTGTTAGAGCCATAGGCGATTGCCCAGCGATCGATGACGGCGAGGAAATAATTCTGAAGCCAGCCGTTTCCGCCGGTTCATATCTGACCGGTCGCTTTTCTCGTGCTCATAGCGATGCATTGTCTTTGGCGCGCGAAATCATCGAGAAAACGGGAACCTTGATGGTCCAACCGGCCATTCCATCGGTTGCGGCCAAGGGCGAACTTTCGTGTGTCTTTTTCGGTTCCGAGTTCTCGCATAGTTTTCGCAAAGGCCCGATTTTGGCTGCGAATGGCGGATTTATTGACTCGACCTATAGCGAAAAGATTTCCGCCGAAATTGTGCCGGAGACGGTTATGGAATTGGCCACTGCACTGCATGGGCACCTCGCGGCGAAACATCAATTGCTTTACGCGCGCTATGACATGGTGATAACCAACTCCGTCGCCCCATTGCTTTTAGAGGCCGAGTTGTTCGAGCCCAGTTTTTTCTTTTCAACTTCGCCACAGAGTGCCGATGAGTTTTGTCGCAAAATTCTTGCGCTCGGAAACTGAAAAACTGCGGTACTGTCCGAACAGGAGGCATTGTGATTATTCATTTAGTTGACGGTACGTACGAACTTTTTCGTCATCACTTTGCTTTACCTTCGCGGCAAAACGGAGAAGGTGTAGAAATTGCCGCCACTCGCGGCGTTGTCACTTCCATGTTCAACATGTTGGAAGAAGGCGCCACGCATATCGGAATCGCTACCGATCGCACTGTTGAATCATTCCGCAATGAACTTTGGGACGGATACAAAACAGGTGAAGATCTCGATCCTGAATTGGGCGATCAGTTTCCTATTCTCGATTCAGTTTTAGAAGCGGCCGGTTTCAAAGTGTTTTCCATGATCAAACACGAAGCCGACGACGGGCTCGCTTCGGCCGCAGCGGTGGCGGATGCCGATAAGCGCGTCAAGAAAGTTTTAATTTGCACACCCGATAAAGATCTTGGTCAATGTGTACGCGGCAAACGCGTTGTGCAATTTGATCGACGTAAAGGTCAAATACTTGATGCCAAAGGTGTGGAAGAAAAATTTGGTGTTCCGCCCGCATCGATTCCCGATTACCTCGGCCTTGTTGGTGATACCGCCGACGGTTTTCCGGGATTAAGTGGTTGGGGTGCCAAATCAGCCGCCACCGTTTTGGCGAAGTACAAACATCTCGAAAAAATTCCGCATGATCATGAAAAGTGGAATCTCAATGTTCGTTCGGCAGCCAAGTTGGCCGAAACGCTGCGAGAACAATTTGATATGGCGTTGTTGTTTCGCAAAATCGCAACGGTCGACGAATCCGCACCGACCATCAAAGATGTTGAAGAGTTGCGCTGGAATGGTCCACGTAAAGATTTCGCCCAGTGGGCCGAGTTGATCGTGGCGCCGAAATTGGTGGAGCGGGCAAAGTCATTAGCGGCGAGCCGCTGAAACTGAGTTCTTCTCAGTCGGCTTTCTTTTCGTCGGCCGCACCTTCAGCCGGCTTCTTGTCGCCCTCTTTGAGACCCTTTTCGAATTCTCCCTTGGCTTGACCAAGTGAACGGGCCAGTTTGGGCAGCTTGGCGCCGCCGAATAACAACGCAACGATCAGCAATACAACGATGAGTTCCCAGCCACCGAACATGGTGAACCTTCTTTCCACGGGCGAACGGGGTCATTCTACGCCTATTGGGCCAAAGGCGAACTTCAGCCGCATTCCAGCCCTAGGCGGTTGGCTAGGTAGTGTTTCGGCCATGTCAGACCACCCAATGTCAGAGCGTCTCGCCCAACTAGCCGAGCGAAAAGAGCAAGCCCTTCATGCCGGATCACCGCAATCGGTGGAACGTCAGCATGCCAAAGGAAAGATGCTGGCCCGCGAGCGCATTGATTACTTGTTGGATGAAGGTTCATTCCATGAACTCGACATGTTGGCGCGTCACCGCGCCCATGAAAGTGGAATCGAAGCTCGTCCTTATACCGATGGTGTTGTCACCGGTTGGGGAACAATCGACGGTCGCAAAGTTTTCGTCTTCTCTCAAGACTTCACTGTTTTTGGTGGTGCTCTTGGTGAAGTGTTCGCCGAAAAAATTCACAAGGTCATGGACCTCGCACTTTCAGTTGGCGCTCCGTTAATTGGTTTGAATGACGGTGCCGGCGCGCGTATTCAAGAAGGTGTTGTTTCGCTCGCAAGTTACGGCGGCATTTTCCATCGCAACGTAAAAGCATCAGGTGTAACACCGCAGATTTCTGTCATCCTCGGACCGTGCGCTGGTGGTGCGGTGTACAGCCCAGCGATGACCGACTTTATTTTTATGGTGGATGAAACATCGCATATGTTCATCACCGGTCCCGATGTTGTGAAAACAGTGACGGGCGAAGAAGTGACATTGGAAGAACTCGGTGGCGCAAAGTCGCATGCTTCGAAGTCGGGTGTCGCAACATTCGTATCGCCCGATGAAAAGTCATGTCTTGACGATGTGAAATATCTGTTCTCGTTTTTGCCATCGAACAATTTAGAAACCGCACCGGTTCTTGATTCCGGTGACGATCCAATGCGTTCCTGTCCGGAACTGGCTGAGATCATGCCGGCCAGTCCCAATATTCCTTATGACATGAAGAAAGTCATCGAGTCAGTTGTTGATGATGGCGACTTTTTTGAATACTTCCCGCGTTGGGCCGGTTCCATTGTTTGCGGTTTCGCTCGCTTAAACGGCGAAACTGTTGGCATCGTCGGAAATCAACCGATGGTGTTAGCGGGCGTTTTGGATATTGAATCGGCTGAAAAGGGCGCTCGTTTTGTGCGCACTTGCGATGCATTCAACATTCCATTGGTGACGTTCGTTGATGTTCCTGGTTTCTTGCCGGGCGTTGATCAGGAATACGGCGGCATTATTCGTCACGGCGCGAAGTTGCTTTACGCCTTCTGCGAAGCCACTGTTCCGCGTATTCAGGTCATTACGCGTAAGGCCTACGGCGGCGCTTATGTGGTTATGAATTCAAAGTCGATCGGCGCTGACCTCGCATTTGCGTGGCCATCAGCTGAATTGGCGGTTATGGGCCCGCAAGGTGCGGTGGAAATTCTTTACCGTCGCGATTTGCAGGAAGCCGCCGATCCGGAAAAGCGTCGTGCGGAATTGGTGGAGGAATACACCGAGCGTTTCGCTAATCCCTATGTGGCTGCTGAGCGTGGATTTGTTGACGATGTCATCGATCCCGCTGACACCCGTCGCAAAGTGATTGCCGGTCTTGAGATGTTGCGTTCAAAGCGTGAGGAATTACCGCACCGTAAGCACGGAAATATTCCGTTGTGAGCAACGTGCGCATTACGCCCGAGCCCACGGCAGAAGAGGCAGCCGCAATTGCTGCGGCAATTGAAGTCACGCGGCCCGTTGCGGTGGCGGCGGAATCAACTCCGGAATCACGCTGGCGTTTTTCCGGTCGTTGGTGGTCACGTCCCGTGCCGCAACGTCGTAGCCGACCATAACGATTTCGAAGCGAACGCAAAATGCGCAATGCGAATGATGAAACGGGACGAAAAGGTCCGCTTTCATCAATACGCGTCATAGATATTTCAACGGTGCTCGCCGGTCCCGGCTGTGCGCGCCATCTCGCCGACTTCGGCGCGGATGTCATCAAAGTTGAACGTCCCGGCCAAGGTGACACAGTGCGCGATATGGGATGGCGCGATCCGCGCGACGACGTCACGCTTTTTTGGAAAATGGCCGGTCGTAACAAGCGCACTATTGAACTCGATCTCAAAACTGAAGACGGAATTTCATTACTCCGCAAACTCATTCATAGCGCCGATGTTTTGGTCGAAAATTTTCGTCCGGGAAAACTTGAGGCATTAGGTCTCGCGCCCGAAAAACTTTTGGCCGACAATCCGCGTTTAGTCATCACGCGGGTAACTGGATTTGGTCAAACAGGTCCGTATGCGCAGCGTCCTGGTTTCGCTACTTTGGCCGAAGCAATGAGTGGCTTTGCCAATGTCAATGGTGAACCCGACGGGGGACCACTCCTTCCGCCCATTGCGTTAACCGATGAAGTCACCGCAATTGTGGCGGCGTTTGCCACGCTCGTGGCTGTGCATTCGGGCGTGGGCCAAGTTGTCGATGTCAATTTGCTCGAATCCATGTTGCATTTAATGGGGCCGTTAGTTTCCGCGTCTGCGCTTTTGGATTATGAACAACCGCGTTTAGGTTCCGGCATTCCTTATTCAGTGCCGCGTAACACCTATCAATGTGCTGATGGTTCGTGGGTGGCGATTAGTACAACCGCTGAATCGGTGGCCCAACGATTACTGCAACTCGTTGGTGCCGGTGACGATGAACGCTTTAAAGGTTTCGCGAATCGTGTTGCTCACCGTGAGGAAATCGATCGCATTGTTGGTGACTGGGTGAAAGCCCGCACCCAACAAGAAGTTTTAGAACTCGCCGAGCAAGCGCAAGTGGCTGTGGCTCCGGTGTATTCGATGGCTGATATCTTAAACGATTTACATATTGAGGCGCGCCAAGCCGTAACTGAAGTTGATGGCGTGCCCATGCAAAATGTCATTGCCCGCCTTTCGGCAACGCCCGGTGTGATTCGCCATGTTGGGCGTCCCATGAACGCCGACAACGATGAAATTCGTCAGGAATTTCTTGACGATTAAGCCTCACCGCGATGAGCGATGGCTAAATCAGCAATATCGGCAACAATGCGGCCGAGTTCAAAATCTTTTGGCGTGTACACCCGCGCTACGCCGGCAGCCAAAAGTTTGGGCTGATCATCTTCGGGAATAATGCCGCCGACAACAACAGGACAATCAAGTCCTTCAGCCCGTAAACGATTCACCACGTCGGGCACAAGTTGCATATGGCTTCCCGAAAGAATCGAAAGCCCAACGACATCAACATCTTCATCACGGGCCACCGCCGCGATTTGTGCGGGTGTTAAACGAATGCCTTGGTAGATGACTTCCATGCCCGCATCGCGAGCCGCCACCGCAATTTGTTCGGCGCCATTGGAATGTCCGTCAAGGCCGGGCTTACCCACGAGCAGACGAATTGGTCCGCCTTTAAGTTTCTGCACTTTGGCGGCGGTGGCGCGTAATTCCTCAGAAATTTCGCCCACTCCCGAAGCGGCGGCTACGCCGGTTGGCGCGCGGAATTCGCCGAAAACCTCGCGTAAGGCGCCGGCCCATTCGCCGGTTGTGCCGCCGGCATGAGCCAATGCGATGGTGGCCGGCATGATGTTTTCGTTACTGCCCGCTACTCGCCGTAATTCTTGTAGAGCGCCTTCGACTTTTTGTTGATCACGTTCGTTGCGCCACGTTGTGACTTCATCAATGGTTTGTTGTTCAACCGCAGGATCAACGCGCAAAATGGCTTCGTCGCCCGCTAGGGGAGAGTCAGCCGTTTCGGTGAAGCGATTCACGCCCACCACGGTTTGTTCTCCGGCTTCGATGCGTCGCACACGCTCTGTGTTCGATGCCACCAATCGACCCTTTAATTCGTCGATTGCGGCAAAGGCACCACCCATAGCAATAACTTCTTCAAGTTCATCGCGAGCGGCGGTCACGATTTCATTGGTCAACTTCTCGATGACATGTGAACCATTGAAAATATCGTCGTATTCCAACAAGTCAGTTTCGTACGCCAGTACTTGTTGCATACGCAACGACCATTGCTGATCCCATGGACGCGGCAAGCCCAGTGCTTCATTCCACGCCGGTAACTGCAATGAACGAGCGCGAGCATCTTTTGAAAGAGTGACGCCAAGCATTTCTAAAACAATGCGCTGCACATTGTTTTCCGGCTGGGCTTCAGTTAATCCCAATGAGTTCACTTGAACGCCATAACGAAAGCGACGGGCTTTGGGATCTTCAACACCATAACGATCACGCGTGATTTCATCCCACAGTTGAGTGAAGGCGCGCATTTTGCAAACTTCTTCAACGAAACGAATACCGGAATTAACAAAAAATGAAATCGACGCAACAACCGACGACATTCGTTCGGGCGGAACCTGTCCGGAATCGCGCACAGCATCAAGAATGTCGATAGCGGTAGCCAACGAAAATGCGATTTCCTGAACGGGCGTCGCACCGGCTTCTTGTAAGTGGTAACTACAAACATTCATCGGATTCCAGGCCGGAATGTTTTCTGAACACCAAGCGATCATGTCCACGATCAAACGACGGGAAGGTTCCGGCGGGAAAATGTAGGTACCCCGCGACAGATATTCCTTCATGATGTCGTTTTGCGTTGTACCGCGTAACTCTGATCGAGCGATTCCTTGTTCTTCGGCATGCGCCACATAAAGCGCCAAAAGCCAAGCAGCTGTGGCATTAATCGTCATCGACGTATTCATGCCGGCCAAAGGAATTTCGCGCAGCAACTCGCGCATATGACCTAACTCAGCAACCGGAACGCCAACTTTTCCAACTTCACCGGCCGAACGCGGATCATCTGGGTCGTAACCAGTTTGCGTTGGTAAATCGAAGGCGATGGAAAGACCCGTCTGGCCTTTGGCCAAATTCGTGCGGTACAACTCATTCGAGGCGCGCGCCGTTGAATGACCTGAATAG
Organism: uncultured Bifidobacterium sp.; assembly: GCA_964403825.1. GTDB lineage: Bacteria > Actinomycetota > Acidimicrobiia > Acidimicrobiales > Acidimicrobilacustridaceae > Acidimicrobilacustris. The sequence continues at coordinate 6,960 of CAYOHV010000028.1, forward strand.
GTTCGCATCATCCACGGTTTTTCGGCGCTGCGGTGAGAGGTGGTCATCGGAATCCGATCTGCACGCTTAGTGAATCACTCTGAATGGAGTTTTTCGCGGGGATTACTTTTTCGAATAATCGTAGAAACCAAGTCCCGATTTCCGACCTAAATGGCCCGCGGCCACCATGCGGCGGAGACGAGGAGCCGGCGAAAAGTTCGGGTCACGGAATTCGTCATAAAGGGCATCGAGAATCGAAACCGAAGTATCGAGACCAACTAAGTCGAGGAGTTGCAATGGTCCCATCGGGAAATTGCAACCACCCTTCATGGCGGTATCGATGGCATCGCGATCGGCAACGCCATTTTCCAACATCTTCACGGCATTGTTGAGATAGGGGAAAAGCAGCGCATTAACAATGAATCCGGCGCGGTCGGCAACTTCCACTGGGTCTTTTCCGCAAGCGGTTGCAAACGCAACAACAGAGTTGATGGTGTCGTCATCAGCGGTGAGCGGACGCACAATTTCAACTAACGACATTGCCGGAGCCGGATTAAAGAAATGAACGCCACAAACTTTTCCGGGACGAGAAGTTGCCATCGCCATTTCCACGACCGGAAGGGTTGAAGTGTTGGTGGCCAAAATCGCGTTCGGCTGACAGATCTTGTCGAGGTGAGCGAACAAGTCCAACTTCACATTCAGATCTTCAACAACCGATTCGATAACAAGATCGCAATTCGCTAAGTCATCGAGTTTGTCGGTGGCAGTAACGCGCGCCAAAGCTGCATCGGCGTCGGCTTGTTCACGACGACCTTTTTCAACCTGACGGGCTAACGACTTTTGCAATCCAGCGACCATGGCCTGCGCACTGTCCATCGAACGTGAACGCAACACCACCTCATGTCCAGTGGTTGCTGCTACCTCGGCGATACCCGAGCCCATGATGCCGGAGCCGATAATGCCAATACGGGAAATAGCCATGTTGAGTCCTTTCCAAGAGCGCCGATGTTACCGACCGGTAGCGATTTCGGCCAAAGAACTGCAATTGATGACGAAGAGTCGTAACGCCAGCACCCCCGACAGGGGTACTTTGGCTTCCGTGCGCATTGAAGCCTCAATGTGAGTTGTGGGAAAGGATCAACAATGTCGGGGACACTGGTGCTGGTTGGCGGCGGAGAGTTTTCGCAAGGTTGCGACTTTGACCGCGAACTTCTTGCCCAATCGGGTGCATCGGAAGTTGTTCTTCTCGCCACGGGTTGGGCTTATGAGAATCCAAAGAAGGCAGTGGCCCAAGCGCAAAGTTGGTTTCAAGATCTAGGTGTGCAATGCACCGAGTTACCGGTGTACACGCGTAGTGATGCTGCAGTTAGCGAATACATCGACAAAGTACGTCAAGCGAAGTTCATTTACCTCACCGGTGTTTCACCGATGCATATCAAGTCATGTTTAAAAGAAACACCACTTTTTGATGCTCTTGTTTCGTTTTGGAAAAACGGTGGCGTTTTAGCGGGCAGTAATGCTGGCGCTGACGTTATTTGTGATCCGATGGTTGATGTGCGCGGTGGTGCATTCACTGTCGGTCTCGGACTTTGCCCCAAACTTTCGGTGATTGCTCGATCGAATACATGGTCGCCTGACAAAGTGCGTCGCACGATCGACTTGGCATCACAAGATGTTGCGTTAGTTGAACTGCCTGAACGCTCGGCGTTAGTGCATGACAGCAACGGTTGGCGCAGTATTGGTCCCGTCGCTGTTCATAAAGCGGGAACGCTTTGTGGAATCGACGGATTGCCCGCCGTTCCGTAACGAGTTATTTCGCTGCCGTTGTAGTTGGCGCCACCGTTGTTGAAGGTGTCGGTTCAGCACTTATGAGATCAACAACAAACACCAACGTTTCGTCGGGAAGAATTGCTCCTTGGCCTCCCGAGCCGTAACCCATATTCGGCGGAATGACGAGTAATCGTTGACCGCCTGGTTTCATGCCCAACAAACCTTGTGACCAACCAGCGATGACACCACTTAATGGGAAAGTTGCGGGCTCATTCTTCGCCCAACTGGAATCGAAAACTAAACCAGTTGAACATGAGACGCCGATGTAATTAACCGTGACCGTATCCCCTGCAACGACCGGTGCGCCTTGGCCCTCTTTAAGGTTTTCCACTACTAAATCTTTCGGTGGGTCTCCGAGAGGCATTTTCACTTTTGGCGCATTCGGCGGAACGTTGCCGGTGACATCAACACAAGGTTTTCCAGCCGCTGAATTCGGCGCCAGTGTTGATGAAGTAGTCGATGATGCGGTCGTGGTGTCTGATGTTCCTTGATTAAGAGCAAAGAAAAGTGCAACCACGGCGACGGCGCCAACAATGATGCCGCCGAATTTCAAAATACGTTGGCGCGCGCGATTGCGCTTCGCCATTTCCTTTTCGGCGCGGAGCCGAGCCTGATGTCCGGCCTTCTGTCGTTCACGTTTTGAAGTTCCCATTGGCGCCGAACGCTAGCAATTTTGCGCGGCCCTGCGGAATCGAGCCCACAAGATGAGAGGGACTTGAAGAAATTTTCGGCTTACTTAGGCAGTGGACTGGACTGCCGCACACTTACCGATCGAATAGTTATTTGTTTGGTGGGCTCACCGCTTTCGGAGGCGGCGGCGTTGACTGCGGTAAGCACGTCATCGCCCGAAAGCATGACGCCTAAGGGATTGACCGCTTGATTGTTATCGGCGGCCTTTTCAAATGTGGCCACCGTTAACTCTGCGGGTGAGCGCGGCGTGATGGAAAGAAAACCTGGAGTGAAGATGGTGCCGGCGCCCGGGAACTCAGGGTCGATCGTGAATCCGAAATTATTCGTTGTTTGAAAAAGTGTTCCGATAGTGAATGAAGCACGATCAACAATTTTCGTTATCGGTTGTCCATCGAAATAGTGATAGCGAGCCAACACCGTAAATGTGTTCACTGATTTCGGCGACACTTTGGGATTCAATTGAATAACAAGTTCGCCAACCGACGTTGAAAACGTTGCGATATGGAAATAACTCGGGTCGATGCATTGCGGAACACCGTTAGCGAATCCCGGGAACGATGTTGTACGTGGTGAGGTGCCTTCCGGCGAAGGGCAAGTCGCAGAATTCAATGTTGCGCCTACGGCGGCCGCTTGCGGCTCTACGCCATTAGAAGGCAGCGAAGATGTGGTGGTGGAACGATCCGGCACCGATGTTGATGTCGAACTTTGTGATCCTGATCGTCCCGCAAGAAGGGCGCCAAAGATGGACGCCACAATGGCCACCAAAACAACGGCCGCCACAATCTGGGTTACTCGTTTGCGTCGTTGTGTTGCGACCGCTTTGGCTGCTCGGGCCTTTTCACGGGCGAGTTGCCGTTGACGGCGGGATTGGGGACGAGGCATATCGGACGACTTTCGTAACTCAATTCAGAGATTCGTGTCATTGACGCTACCTTTTCAGCCGTGGGTCTACTCGTTCAGAAATTTGGCGGCACCTCCGTAGCCGATCCCGAGCGCATGCGCGCCGTTGCGGATCATGTGGCGCGCACGGTGCGTAAAGGCAATCAAGTCGTCGTCGTTATTTCCGCCATGGGTAAGGAAACCGACGATCTTTTGCGTCTGGCCAACGATGTTTCATCAAAGCGACCCGGTCGTGAAATGGACATGCTTGTCACCGCTGGTGAACGCAAAGCCATGGCGCTTTTAGCTATGGCGATCTGCGATCTCGGTATCGATGCCGAATCGTTTACTGGTGCTCAAGCCGGTTTCCAAACCGATCGCACACATCGTGATGCCAAAATTTTTGCTGTCGTTCCTACGCGTATTGCTGCGGCATTAGCGGCCGGCCGCGTTGCGGTAGTGGGTGGCGCCCAAGGGATTTCTCCTGATGGCGACGAAACGTTTTTAGGACGTGGTGGTTCCGATACCACTGCCGTTGCATTGGCGCATGCATTAAATGCTGATTCATGTGAGTTGTACACCGATGTCACGGGTGTGTTCACGAGTGATCCGCGCATTGTGCAAAACGCGCGCCGCATGGAACGAATCAGTTTCGATGAACTTTTAGAAATGACCGCAAACGGATGTCCGAAACCGGCCATGCGTTCGGTTGAATTTGCCCGTACTCATAATGTTGATCTGCACGTTCGTTCAGCATTTACATGGGAAAACGGCACCATTGTCACCAAGGAGGATCCATCCATGGAACAGGCCATCGTTTCCGCAGTTGTGCATGATGCTGACGAAGCCAAAGTCACCATTGGTGGCGTTGCTGATCGTCCCGGCATCGCCGCCAAAGTTTTTCGCGCCTTGGCTAATGAAGGCATCAACGTTGATCTCATTGTGCAGAACACGTCTGATCATGGTGTTACCGATATTTCGTTTACCGTTCCGCATTCCGAACTAGATCGTGCTGTTGAAATTTGCCAAGCGCATGTTGCGGAGATTGGCGCGTCATCGGTGACAAGCGATTCCGCCGTCGCCCGTGTCAGCGTCGTAGGCGCCGGTATGAAATCTCACCCGGGTGTGGCCGCAACAGTGTTTGAAACATTGGCGGAACACAACATCAACATCGAAATGATTGCGACCTCCGCTATTCGTGTGAGTTGTGTGGTGGCTGAATCAGAAGTGGAACGTGCAGTTGTTGCATTACACGACACGTTCGGGCTGGCCGATGGCCCCGTCTATGTCGATTGAGTGAGCCGAGCCGGTAAGAACAGTGGCTCTGACCAAAGTTCGATACGCGAAAAACCCTTAGTTTGCAGGGCAATTAACTGACTATGGAACTAATGGTCACTCCCGCTAGGGTTTGACCCCTTATGCGTATTGGAATTGTTGGAGCCACCGGCCAAGTTGGCGGAGTCATGCGTTCGATTTTGCTCGAGCGTCAATTCCCCGTTTCTGAACTACGTCTTTTTGCCTCGGCTCGTTCTGCCGGTCGCCGTCTTGGTTTCGGTGATACCGAAATTGAAGTCGAAGATGCTGAGACCGCGTCCTATGACGATCTCGACATTGTTTTATTTTCGGCTGGCGCCACTACCTCGCGTGCCCTTGCACCGCGTGTGGCCGAAAGTGGTCCGGTAGTTATCGACAACTCATCGGCATGGCGTATGGATCCCGATGTTCCGTTGGTCGTGCCGGAAGTAAATGCTCATGCACTCGAATCGCTGCCGAAGAACATCATCGCCAATCCGAACTGCACCACCATGGTGGCCATGCCGGTCTTAAAACCGCTCGATTTAGAAGCGGGATTAACGGCCATGTACGTCACCACATTCCAAGCCGTTTCTGGTGGTGGCTTAGCCGGAACCGCAGAACTCGAAGAACAAATTCGCAAAGTCGGCGATGGCGCGAGCGCGCTGGCCTATTCCGGCACCGCAGTTGAATTTCCGCCACCGCAAAAGTTTGTGGCGCCCATCGCTTATAACGTCATTCCGTTTGCCGGCAATTTGGTGGACGACGGTTTAGGTGAAACCGATGAAGAACAAAAACTGCGTAACGAAAGTCGCAAGATTTTGGAACTCCCAGAATTGGCGGTTGGTGTTACATGCGTGCGCGTGCCGGTCTACACCGGTCATTCGATGACCGTTTCGGCGTCGTTCGCTTCACCGCTAAGCCCCGAAGACGCTCGCCGTTTATTAGTGAAGGCCCCCGGTGTTGAACTTGCCGATGTGCCAACACCGCTTATGGCCGCCGGTGTTGATCCAACTTTTGTTGGTCGCATCCGTATCGACAGTTCACGTCCGAACGGTTTGAGTTTGTTCTTATCGGGCGACAACCTGCGCAAAGGTGCTGCTCTTAACGCAGTGCAAATCGCTGAAGTGTTGTTAGCTCGTCGCTAAAAATCTGCGACTCGTAACTTTTCGAGATTTGGTCGGGCTGGCGGGATTTGAACCCACGACCTCTTCGTCCCGAACGAAGCGCGCTACCAA
>CAYOHV010000029.1:0-1173 GCA_964403825.1 uncultured Bifidobacterium sp.
CGTTGACCAGAAATATCGGGAGATTTCGGCTTTTGGTCAGCCTTTCGCGTCCACGGTGACGTTGCCCGATGATTGGTTCTTACGCGCACCTATAAAAGATTTTGATCAAAACGAGGAACTGCGCGTTTCGCTCATGGCGACGCGCTTACAGCAATCGCAATTGTTAACCGACCGGGAATGGAAACAGATCGAGGACTTTCCCGTCGTTTCGTATCCTTCAATTGAGCAACTGCGGTGGTATCGCGCCACGCGAAATCATTTGCGCGTTACGAGTTCAGCGGCGGGAAGAGATCGAATCGTCATCGATATTCGAGCAGCGATATTGAGTAATCCGTGCGGAACGCGGACACATGCTCGCGATTTATTGCGTGAGTTTTTTCGGTCGGTGCCCTCCGGCAGTCCGATTTATTCGATTGGCCAGATAGCGCAACTTGAACCGGAATTTAGAGATCGATTTGTAGGTGAATGGGATGGCGACACAACGACGGTCAAGTCGTTCTTTCAACTAGCACCATTTATTTATGAGCCGTCGCGGCGACTTCTGCCGCTATTTTTCGATCCCAATATCCGCAAAGTGGGTGTTTGGCTGGATGGAATCATGGCGACGAATCCTTACTTTTTTATGCCCCATGCGCGTGGCTTCTTTAACTACCAAATTGGTCTTGAACTTTTAAATGAATTCGATCGCATTCTCACACTTTCGCAATTCAGCGCAGGAGAAATCACCGCCACCGGTATCACTCATCCGGAGATTTTGATTTCCGGATGTGCAACCGAATCTATCGAACCGGTATCGCAACATTCAGTAGATGGCACCTACATTTTTGTGATCGGAAATTCGTATCCGCACAAAAACGTCATCGCAGGAATACTTGGTTCATTGAAATTTGCGAGCGATCGCTCAATGCAAATTGTGGTATTGGCGAATTTCGATCAACAAAGCCGAAGCGCAGTAACAGACGCAATAAAAAGCCTCGGATTCGATCCAACGATCGTTGAATTTAAAAAGGGAATGACCGATTTCGAAATGGAAGAGTGTTACCGCCAAGCATTTGTCACGGTTATTCCCTCATTCCATGAGGGCTTTAGTCTTCCGGTGACTGAGTCATTGGCGCAGCAAACGCCTGTTTTCCTATCAAAAATAGATGCGCATCGAGAATTGCTCGGTGATGG
>CAYOHV010000029.1:1273-12610 GCA_964403825.1 uncultured Bifidobacterium sp.
GGCACCACCATCAGGTGACATCACGATGGTTGAATCTTCACCCTGAAGGTCTTGGTACTTCGGTGAAATGCGTTTTTTCGCGGCTGGCAAATTGATCCAAAGTTGCATTCCGTGAAAAAGGCCGCCTGATTCCACTAAGGGTGCGGGCGGTGTTTCGATATGCAAAATGCCATCGCCGGCCGTCATATATTGCGTGCCGCCCTCGTCGATAATGCCGCCGCCACCATGTGAGTCTTGATGAAGGAATTGTCCTTTCAACAAGTACGTGAATGTTTCAAAGCCGCGATGCGGATGCCACGGTGTTCCTTTGGGTTCGCCGGGCGCGTAATCAACTTCGCCCATTTCGTCGAGATGCAAGAACGGATCAAGATCTTCCATCGGAACACCGGCAAAAGCACGGCGCACTGGGAATCCTTCGCCTTCAAAACCTGACGGCGCTGAAGTAATTGATTTCACCATGCGATAGAGCGGTGGTGATGGGGGTAACAACGTGGGGGATTGGGTCGTCATTTCAAATCTCTTCGTCGGTTAGGTGGAATTCCAAAACTGTGGCCACCGCTATTTGATAGAAGTGAGCAATTTTTTCGAGGTACTTATCGTCGTTACCAAGTTCGGCAACGACATACCCAGTGAACTGGGCCATGAGCCAAAACGATGCTGCTTCGGTATCGAGGTCTGCGCTGATCCATTTTCGCGACTGCGCAATTTCGAGCGATTCCTGCATAATTTTGTTCGCTTCTAATTGTGCCCGGAAAAGTTTCTCGGCCAAACGTGGTCGATTAACCGCGCTGCCAAGAGCTTGGACTCGTTGAGCGCGCACATAGGAACGATCTTTTGACGTCGCTAAATCGACAGTGCGTTGACAGACGTCGATGAAATCAGCGCGAGTGGCACATGCGTCCACGGCTGATTTGAAGTTCTGCGTGAATCCCTCAATCAGTTTGCGAAAGAGAGCGACATTGGCTTCTTCAATGAGCCCTTCGCGATTGCCAAAAAAGTGGAAAAGCGAGGTTTCGGCAACACCGGCACTTTGGGCAATGGTTTTGGTGCGAACGGCTACTTCGCCGCCTTTGGCAATAGTGTCGACGGCCGCCTCCAGGAGGCGTTCCCGAGTCGCACTATCGCTTGTATTCCGCACTTTGGTCACAATTTCACCCTATCGGCAGGAAGAATTTTTTATAGTGCAGCGCTACATAATGGGTACTTTTGTAGTAGAACTACAACGTCCGGTGATGTCCGCCCGATATCGCTGGATGTCTCGGCAAAGGCCTGCCCGCTGGAGTCGTGACAAAGAATGGGACCGGATCAGTGCCCGATCCGGTCCCATTTCACTTTCTGGTTGCTGCTCGGTGTCTCTTCCAATCAGCGTAAAAAGACAACGTGTCTTAGTTGCCGCCGGTAGATGCCGGCATCACAACTTCGGTGACGCGTCGTAAATAGGACCACGCAATCTCCGGCGGAAGTCCACCAATAAGTGGATGCAATGCCAGCGGTTGACCGGCGCGCACCCATTCAATTGCTTCGTCAGTTGACAGTATTCGATGACTGCGGTTTTCGGCGCGTAATTCCTCGGCGCTCGAAACAAACGAAAGACTTGTGATGTCTTCGTTGCCTTCATTCCATTCGGCATATGAGCGAACATCATGCATGAGATAGGGACCAAGTTCTTCCCATGCCTTATCGACATCATCAGCAACAAAAACCACGGTGGCGGAATCGCGCGGGGGAAGCACACACATTCCGGGTGTGTGGTTGTTTTCCAGCGCGGCCTTTTCGTATGCGACTTTTAATTCCTCATCATCTTTCTGACCGAAAAATCCAATGCCGTTACGTCCGGCACGCCGCGCCGCCGGAAGCGAACCGCCGCCCCACGCCACCATGGGGCCTCCCGGTGTAAAGGGTGCAGGCGTGATTTTTAATGTCATTCCGTTATGTTGAAACGGTTCGCCCGTTTTTGCTTTAAGTAAAAGTTCAAGTTTTTCATCGGCGATTCGACCTCGTTGTTTGTAGGTTTCGCCGAACATTTCGTATTCCGCTGATCGATAACCAAGAGCGGCGACATAGGAAACGCGACCATTGCTAATGAGGTCGAGCACACTCATATCCTCGGCCAGTTTGATGGGGTCATAAAGAGGAAGGATGACGACCGCAACAATGATGGGCAATGTCGATGTGCGCGCCGCCATTGCGCTGGCCAACACCATGGGTGAAGGTAAATATCCGTCGTCAACACCGTGGTGTTCGGAAACCATGGCGTAAAACGCGCCATGTTTTTCGGAATAATCGGACATTTCTATTGCGGCTTTATAGAGATCGGCGGCCGGCACACCAGAAGTTGGCGCCCGCATATCAAAGCGAAGACTGAACATTCGATTTCCCCCACCTGCTCGAACGAGTGCTGAGTTGATCCTAGTGGTACGCCGGAATTGAACATGATGAAAATGCAAGCGGTCCCGCTAGCGTGCCAGCGTGAACCCCATTTCTGAACCATCCCTCAAGTCGCTCTTCACTGAAGCGCGTACATGCTCAAATTTTGCCGCAACACCGGTGAGTGAAGAGACGCTGGAAGAGATTTACCGCATTGCTTCTTTTGGTCCCACCACCATGAACACGCAACCAATGCGCCTTACATTTGTGACCTCGGAATCGGCCAAAGAGCGCTTGATGCCTTTTGTTTTCGAATTGAATCAACCGAAAGTAGCGTCAGCGCCGGTAACAGCAATTGTGACCGCGCATCGCGACTTTACGGAATTCATGGCAGAAACTTTTCCCGTTCGCCCCGATGCAGCAGAACGTTTTGCCGATGAAAATTTCCGGCTGCAAACGGCTGTTTCGCAGACTTGGTTGCAGGTTGGCTATTTGATCATGGCAGTGCGTTCTGTTGGATTAGCCGCTGGACCATTACTGGGTTTTGATGCCCCCGGGGTCGATGGAGAATTTTTTGCCGGTGAACCATTGCGCACAGTCGCGCTAGTGAATATCGGTGTGCCAGCCGGCGATCCTCCCTATGAACGCCTTCCGCGTCTTTCTGCCTCTACGGCAATTCGTTTTCTTTGATTTATAAATAAGCGCGTTTTCCTGTGCTTTCGCAGTCTTGCGCGAAAGTGCACCTATGCGAGTGTTGCTCGTTGAAGATGAAGTCGACCTTGCCAACGCCATAGGCAAAGTTTTTGCCGCGAACAACATCGGCTATCACATTGTCAACGATGGACAATCGACTTTGACCATTGATTTGGCTCCCTTTGATCTCATTATTTTGGATGTGGGATTACCCGATATCAATGGTTTTGTTGTTTGTCAGATCATTCGAACGCGATCGTCAATTCCGATCATTTTCCTTTCCGGACATGATGACGAAGAGGAATTGCTCGCTGGATTTGATTCCGGTGGCGATGACTATGTGAAAAAACCATTTTCAGTGAGAGAACTCATTGCGCGCATTAATGCTGTTGTAAATCGCACTGTTCCCGCGTCCACAGCCAAAGTTATGTCTATTGGTGATCTTGAAATTGATATCCGTCGCCATCGAGTGATGTATGCCGGCCAGGATGTTGAATTAACGCGCAAAGAATTCGACATCCTTGAACTTTTGGCGTCGCATCCAAATCAACTTCTCTTACGAGAGGAAATTTTGGATCGAGTTTGGGGTGCGGATCATTTTGGTCCGATGAAAACTTTGGATGTCCATATGGCAACGTTGCGGAAAAAGTTGCCGGTAGCCAACGCTATTGAAACAGTGCGCGGACTCGGATATCGGTTCGTGCCCCGAGCCGTTGCCGGATTTTCAAGTTCTTAAGGTGTGAAAAGGAGCCATCCCGCTGATTGATAAAGCGCCCAAAGCATTGTTACGGCGCTGACAACAACGAGGGGTGGGTACAACTTTTTGGGCAATGCCAAAACGAATGCTACGAAGATGGGGAAGGCCATGAGAAGAAAGCGTGGCGATGATGCTTGGCGTGCGTTAGCGAAGGTAATTGCCACTAATGCCACCGTCCACGAAGTCCAAACCGGATTCATGCGTTTCCATAAAACCAAAACTGTGCCGAGGCCACCCATCACAATTAGGCCAATAGCGTTTATCCAGGTGTCCCAGTCATGCACTTTGCCTTCCGCAATATGTTTGAAACTGCGGAGCGTTTGATAACCAAAATCAACTTTTGCCATCCAAACTTGATTTTGAATTTCAAAATAACCATTCACTATTCCGGTTCTTCGCCAGACAAAAACGAGCCAGAGAATGAATCCAATTGGCGCCAACAGGGGAGCGATGAGTGGTTTCAGACTTTTGGTTTCCCGTATGGCCATAAAGGCAGCAACGGCACAAGGAACAATTAACAAAAAACCATTTGGTCTGGCCGCACCACCAATAAGCGCAAACGTGCCGGCTAAGAGCCATTGTTTTTTGTCGAGAGCCAAAAAGACAACGGCGACGCACATCAACATAAGGCTCTCGGTGTAGAACATCGAGAACACGAAGGCGCTGGGCCAAACAATTAACAAAAGAACTGATTTTGTTGCGACTTTGTCTTTATAACGGCGCTCAATTACCCGCCATAAAACAACAATGCCGATGGCGCCGAAAACGGTTGAAACGATGAGCCCAGCGGCCGGAATTGATAGTGGCGTGAGGAATGCAATAAAGCGGGCGGCATATGGAAGCAGAGGGAAGAACGCCAACTTCGCCCATGTAGCAATTCCGGGTTGACCGGTCATGGTGTAACCGTCTTCGGCCACCATGACATTCCAGTTGGCATCCCAAGTGGTTAAGCGCGCCACCGCACTTTTATCTCCGGGCATAGCCAGCCACGCAAAGATGAAAATGCCAAGCCGCACGCCAAGAAAAATGGCAAGCGGCGTAAACCACCAATGCTGGCGAACTTTTCGCCAATTGTTTGTTAGTGCGGTCGTCATAAGACCTCTAGGTCTGCAAATTATTTTCTTTGCGGGTCGCTAAATAGTAGAGCCATAACAACGAGGGAATGGCTGTTACCGCTGCGATGGCAAAGACAATAAGCAAGCCGGTGAGAGTTGCGTCGGAACCGGCGACCTGATCGATCGTGACACTGTCGAAAAAGAAATACGGATATTGCGAGACGCCCCAACCAATTAGAACTGCAGCAACTGCAGCTGCAGCAGTGAATCGAACGAAAATAATGTGCTTGGTGCGCAGAAGAACCATGGTGGCAATACCAAAGATGGCCGAAAGCAAAATAAGCCACCAACCGCGCGATTCGAGTCGATCAGCGAAGTTCGGTACATCGGATCGCAAGACGGCAATGCCGATTAATGCGACAACACCGGTAAGAGCCCCAGTGATGATGGCCCGAAGTGCGCAATAGCGAGCTACATCTTCGTTACCGGCTCGAGCTGCGTCGCTGGCTAAAAAAGTTGCCGCCAAAAAGGCACACGTAAGTACGGCCAATGTTCCGCCGAGCCATGAAGTGGGAGACGTCCAAGAAGAAACGGTGTCGCCGCTGGTGAGCGAGACCTTTTCACCAACAATGGCGCCGACAATCATTCCTAAAAAGAACGGAGTGATAAATGAGGAGAGCGCGAAAATCGCACCGAAAAAACGAGCACTCTTTAAGTTGGCGCTGAATTTTCGAAAGGCAAAACCAGCACCGCGTAAAACAATGCCAAAGACGACGATTGTCCACGGAATCCAAAGCGTTGTCATAAGAGCCGAGAAACCAGTTGGAAAAGCCGACCAAAGAAAGACCAAAACATAAATAATCCAGACATGGTTTGCTTCCCAGACCGGACCAATACTGTGATCAATTTGCGTGCGAATTTTGGCGCCGTGTTTTGCGTTGCCGGCGAATAAATCCCAAATACCGCTGCCATAATCAGCGCCGCCGAAAATGCCGTAGGCAATGACGCCAACAAACATCAAGGCTGCGACGACGTCAGGCAAGTTCATACGTGCAATGTCTCCGGTGAATAAGGAGTAGGCAATGCATCGGGTTCACCGGCGCGCCAGCGACTGGCCATAGAGCGCAATATAAGAACAGTGGCGATGCCAATGGCGAGATACAGAATCGAAATCAACGTCAAACTCACCCAGACATAATTGGATGTCGTGACGGCCTCGGAAACTTTCATGATGTTGTAAACAATCCACGGTTGTCGACCAACTTCAGTGACGATCCATCCGGATTCAAGGGCAACAACAGCCATAAGGCCAGAGACCGCCACAAAGCGCATCGGCCATTTTTCACCAATTAATGAACGCTTCTTTCGTTCGCGCCATAAGAACCAAATTGAGAATGCCGCCAGTAACGACCCGACGGCCACCATCGTTTGGAAGGCGTAATGAACGATGTTTGCCGGTGGTCGTTCATCGGGAGGGAATTGATCAAGGCCAGGCACAGTTCCATCAATTGAATTGGTGGAGAAAAAAGATCCGAGCAGCGGAATTTGAATCGACCATTTCACTTCATCGCCAACCAGCCAGCCGGCGACAATAAGGGGCGCACGTGATTCGGGTGTTACTGACAACTCAATGGCGGCAACTTTTGCTGGTTGATCGGTGGCTAAACGCCAACCGGAAACATGTCCCACGATTGGTTGCACAATGGCGAAGAGCGCGGCCATGGTGAGCGCGTAACGAAGAGCAAGTTTGTGGTACTCATCGCGTCGGCCTTTCAAAATTCCAACGGCGTACACGCTGGCTACTAAAAAACCCGTGACCATGTAGGCGGCAATGAACATATGCAGTGCTTGGCCGGCAACGGCACTGTTAAACATTGCAGCTAAAGGCGAGATATCTGTGACGACACCGTTTTCAATTGCAAATCCGCTGGGTGCGTTCATCCACGCGTTGACCGAAATAATGCAAAACGTTCCAAAGGCGCCGGAAAGAATGATCGGCAGCAACGTCCAGATATGAATTTTCGGATCTAAGCGATTCCAGCCGTAGAGGTAAATGCCGAGGAAAATTGCTTCCAAGAAAAAGGCAATGCCTTCAAGACCAAATGCCAAACCGATGACATCACCGAATTTGGACATAAGCCCAGGCCATAACAGACCCATTTCGAAACTTAAAACGGTGCCACTCACCGCACCAACGGCGAAAAGAACAGCGGCCACCTTCGACCATCGCCGCGCAAGAGTGAGAGCAACGTCATCGTTTTTACGTAATCCGCGTCGATGAAGAAGAAAAATCAAAAACGGAAAGGCCACACCGAAACACGAAAGAATGATGTGGAAGCCGAGCGAAAGCGCCATCTGCTGACGGGCGGCGGTCAAGGTCTCAATAGCGAACACGCCATCTGAAAACCCGATCCCGAACATGTAATGAATGTAGTTGTTCGCTGGGTTGTGAAAGTTCTCTTTGCATTTTCCGTATGCGGCGATGAGTGGATCGTTTCCCGAAACGGCAATTAGTCGAGGAAAATCTCGTTCAGCGGAGGCATTCCGTTAAACCCGACGCTGCTGCATGGTGCCGTGTAGGCGCCGGCGGCAAGAAAATCAATGGAATCTCCCTCGACCAAATTGGCCGGCAAGTCGACTGGGTTTTGTTCGTACATCACGTCGATGGAATCGCAAGTTGGGCCGGCAAGCACCGAAGGTATGGGTTGCCCAGTGGCGTTAGTGCGCAGGCGAAAGTGAATTGCTTCGTCAAACGTTTCCACTAATCCGTGGAAACGACCGCAATCAATAAACACCCAACGACGCGGGTCAATTTCCCGTTGCGAAACTAAAACAACCGATGAACGCAATACTCCGGCATCAGCCACGAGGTAGCGACCCGGTTCGGCAAAAATTTTCGGGCGGTGCATGCCGAAAAACTTTTCCAACGAATGCATGATTGCCGCGCCATAGTCGTCGATTGATGGAATCACTTCTTGATAGTGACCGGGAAAACCACCGCCGAGATTGATGTGATCAAGAGTGGAGCCGTGACGTAACAAATCCGAATTGATACTGGCGACAGTTTCGAGCGCGCTATCCCATGCATGAGTGTCGCGTTGTTGGGAACCGACATGAAACGCAACTCCGACGGGGCATTCATATTGCAGCGCAATTTTCATAAGTTGCATGCATTGCTCTTGTGAAGTGCCGAACTTTTTTGAAAGAGGCCAATCGGCGCCACCGCCGGCATGGAGAAGACGAATTGTTATGGTCAATTCTTTGGCGGGAATTGGATCAGGCTTATGTGATTGTGCAGCGGCAAAAATTTTGTGGAGTTCTTCGGACGAATCCACCGTGAAACGCCGAACACCATTTGTAAGAGCGAAAGAAATATCGCTTGATTTTTTGATGGTGTTTCCGTAGGAAACATTTTTGGGATCGACTCCGATGGCGAGACATTCATTAAGTTCGGCGCGACTGGCGATATCAAATGAACAGCCAAGTGAATGTAGGCGCTGCAAAATCGGCACCGCCGGATTGGCTTTCACGGCGTAATGGTGATCGACATTGGGCAGTACACGGCAAAGTTCGCGGTATTGAAATTCCACGATGTCGATATCGACAACGACAAAAGGTGTAGGCGTCTGAGACGTGTTGAGAAAGGCTTCGATTCGTGCTGACGGAAACGTCGCCGGCGGCGATACGAAGGATTGGAAATCGGTCATCGAACGTTGCGCTTCTCCGTAAGTGAACGGCAGTAAATATGGGCCGAACAATAGAGAGACGGCATGCAAATTTCGAAAGAATCATTGGCCTATTACCGAGGTAGTGGACGCGGCGTAGTACTTTTTCACCGACAACAGGCCAAAGTTCTAGGAGACGTAATGGCACCTCGAGTGATGTTCGCAACGTTGAAGGCACAGCCGGGTAAGCGTGATGAATTGAAAGCCGTTTTTACCGAGATGTTTGCGGTATCCGAAAGCGAACCGGGCACGCAGGCGTACAACCTCATTGAAGGTGACGATCCCGACACGTTGTATTTCTACGAACAATACGAAAGCCAAGAAGCGATGGATTCTCATATGGCCGGAGCGGTCTTGGCGTCGCTCTATCCGAAAATGGGTGAGTTCCTCGCCGACGGCGGTGCCGTTTCAGGAACATTGGTACGCGGAATATAACTCCCGAAATTCCCGGAACTTTATGACGCGTTAGCGGCGAGGCGGTTTAGCGATGACCATTTGCGAAGTTTCAACCGTAATTGGCCAGCCTGCTGGTATCTCGTTTTCGGATCGCGCGACTAGCACAGTGAATTCATTATTTGGGTCTTCACGGTAAGCGTCACCAATGATGAACGCGTATCCGCCATACGTTGTCATCTCTGCACAGTCATTCATCTGAGCGAAGATCTGAACGGCTTCGTCCCAATCGAAACTATCGGTGAAAACGACGCGCTCTCCATTATCGAATTCACTGCAACGCGAAAGAATCGCGTTGTTTCGTTCTTCTTCCGCAGGAGAAGCAAAAATAGTTTCTGATCTTGAAGGTGGGATCTGTCGGATCGCAACAGTTGATAAGGCAAGCGTAAGAAAAAGTGAAAAAACAATTGCACTTTTTTGCAGGCTTGTTGATGTGAACTTTGTGAAATTGCGATTGCGAAGTCCGTCTTGAATAAGCACGGACAGACAACTAATCCAAATAAGCGGCCCTATTCCGATGATGGGGAGCATGACATATGGCGCGTAATCACTCCGACTTACCAGCAGAAAAATCATGGTGAGCAATGTTGAGCCGAGACCTAAAACGACGCCAAGAAATTCAAAGGGGTAGATCTTGCGTTGGCGTAAAACGTTTAGACACAAAGCAATCAACACTATGAAAAAGAAAACTTGACCGAATGTGAATTGTGCCGAGGGAAGAAAGACGCTGGGTTGACCAAGCCATTTCCCCTGTGGTGTCGGGCTCAAGGCAAGCATTTGTACAGCGTTTTTGAGAATTTCTCCGTATTGCTTGACGGTATTCACCGGTGAGTCGTTCACGGTGAAAATGCGGAAAAAATTATGTGTGCGGAAAAGAAAGTCCCAAATAGGGAGCAGCCAAATAATCAGGCTTGTTCCAATGAACCAAGTGGCATCGCGGCGGAGATTACGCGTCGCTCTCATTCGCCAAAACGCGATGGCGAGCACCAGAAATGAAAAGAAAACAGTAGGAGCGGAACCAATATGAGTTTGTATTGCGATTCCACCCAACACAGCGGAGATCACAATGAATGATCTTTTGCCAGTGGTAATGGCTGTGATGGTGGCCGCGAGAAACGCCAACACCCAAAACATCGCACCAATGGGATTCCATGGGTCGCGGAAATAACTCCAATCAAACCGTGTCGTCCAAAAAAGGAGAATTGCGCTGGAATATGCAAGTACGACCAACGGATGTTTTCGAAATTGCCAAAGAAAAAATCCCATGGCTAAAACGGCCAACGTAATGGCACCAATTTGATATCGCGCAAATGAGTCGCCGGGCAAAATTCGGAAAATTGAATACCAACCGATACCGAGTGGGCCTGGGTGGTACCAACCCTGACGAGAGTATGAACCGGTGAACTGCTCGCCATTTAAAAACGCAGTGGCGTTTAGATCGAGAACGGCGTAATCGCAACAAGGAATATTGCGATCGTCGAGCATTTGCACATCGCGTACGACAGTGATGAGAAATGGAATAACGAAGGCGATGGCGATAACAGCAAAGACCAGTCGTTTCCATCGCAATGAAAACGATTCCGATGACGTTTTAATCGTCGAGGCCATCTAAGTCGCGTAGATCCGACGGAACATCAATGGCATACATCTGCAAAACGTCAAGCGGAACAATTTCCAGCGTGCGTTCATGCGTTGACGCTAAAACGACCGGTGCGGCATAACCGTCAAGGTGGGCGCGAAACCAATTCCGCGCCGTGACGCACCAGCGATCACCTGGCACTAAACCGGGAAAGCGATATTCGGGCATCGGAGTAGAAAGATCGTTACCGATCATCTTTTGATGTTCGAGGAATTCGGCGGTAACGACTGCGCAAATTGTGTGCGCACCCATATCGTCTGGTCCGGTCGTGCAACAACCTTCACGGGTCCAGCCGGTAACCGGATCAAGACCACACAGTTCAAGTGTTCCACCGAGAACATTTCGCTCTTCCACCTAAGTAGTTGTAGATCAAATTCCGGCGAAAAGGTGGAACGGGGCCAAAAATTATGAATCGGGCCGCTTCCAGCCTGCCGTCATAATGAAGATTCCTTCGGCACGGGCTGTGACTTCGCCGCCAAATGACATTGTGCCAACTGTACGAACCTTGCGGCCTTCCACGTTCTCAACCCATGCGTCTAACGCAATTTCCGCCTCAATAGGAGTCGGCCGTTCATAACGCACCGAGAGAGTTCCGGTGAATCCGCCAAGTCCTAAACAAACATTGGTGGCGCCAAGAAGTTCATCAAA
>CAYOHV010000030.1:0-2029 GCA_964403825.1 uncultured Bifidobacterium sp.
CTCTGGCGCGCCATGAACAAAATGCAGCTCATTTGTTCGACCTTGGCTATGTCGAACAAATGAATCGACTTTTCACCCAACCGGCAGCATTGCCCCCATTGTCATTTGGTCGCCAGGTTTTGCAAACAATTTGCGCGGCTTATGTATCGGCTGGAACCGGAAAAGAAATTGCTCTTCCCTATTCCGGCCCGCAAAACCTCACGCCAATTGAATTGTTTCGCGCCGCCAAAGACGGATCGTTATAACAAAACAATCGTGCGGCCAATCGTTTTTCGTTGGCCTAAATCAACAATTGCCTGGGGAAGTTCCGAAAACGATGGCGTTGCACCTACCACGGCATGCACTGCACCGGTGCGCACTAATTCCAAAATGTCGGCCATTGCTAATTCGCCCAAAGCACGCGGGGCAACATTCCATCCCATGGCCGATTTCATGAAGTCGACCATCTCATCGCTTTGGTAGTTCAACAGAACACCGCAAAGTTTGATGTTGCCCATGATGACGCGCCGCGGAACGATCGACGCTTCATCAGCGCGCGTTTTATCGGAAGCAAAACCCATCATGAGGTAACGCCCGTTATAAGCCGTGCATGCAAACGACTTTTCCATAACGGCAGGACCAACATTGTCGAAGACAACATCAACACCTTGATTGCCTGTTTCTTCTAAAACACCCGCGGCCCAATCTTCGGTTTCGTAGTTATAAACAAAATCAGCACCAAGAGATTTACAAAACGCAACTTTTTCGTCGCTCCCGCAGGTGGCAAAGACAGTGGCACCAAATGCTTTCGCTAATTGCACTGCCGCTGAACCACTTCCACCGGCAGCCGCATGAATCAACACGCTTTCACCACTGCGCAGATCGGCACGATTCACTAATCCCAACCACGCCAAATGAAAGGGAAACAACAATGCCGCCGCATCAGGCAACGCAATGTCATCGGGAATGGCGAAAACATTCACACTGGGACAAATTGCGAATTGCGCGTAACCACCATGCGCTTGACGCGTAATACCCGCCACTCTTTGGCCCTGCCATTGCTCGGCACCTTCACCAGCCGCAACAACACGACCGAACACTTCCATTCCGGGGCTGTAGGGAAATTCAGGGGCCGCCATCATGTTGCCGCCCGTGATGCGTTCAATGTCATTCAGATTGAGCGGGATCGCTTCAACTTCGACGAGCACTTCATTGGCCGCTGGCGAGGGCACCGGCGCGTCCTCGAGCGTGAGCACTTCAAGTGGTTGCCCGTAACGATGCACTCGCCATGCCTGCATTGATTGGCCTTCTGTGTTTTCGCCCACAATTTCCCCCTCAGACTTTTCCCACAGGTCTGTCGGCGCAGCCTTACAGAATTTCTGCGGGCCCGCGTACCACTTCCTACCAATCATGGACTAGAACTTGGTAATAGTTCTTCACGTTTTTGATTACCTACAATCGAACCAATGACTGCGCGAGATCAACGACCATCACGAAACGAAGGAAGAGACGCCATCCTGCAAGCAGCGGTGGCGCAAATGTCCATTCGCGGCCCACGGGGTGTTCGCCCTAATGAAATTTGCCGTGATTTAAGCCTGTCGAAATCGCTAGTGAACTTTCACTTCGGTGGCCGTGACGGCCTTATTGCTGAAGCAATTGCTCTGGCCTACGACACGTCTGTTTCTCAACTTTGGGAAAAGGCAATGAATGCCGGCCCCGACGCGCTTGATCGTTTAATTGCTTGGGTGCAAAGCGATATCAACTGGGCCATCGAAAACCCAGGTCTTGCCGCGGCGATGACATTCCCCACTCAAGCCATTGATAGCGACGACGCTATTGAGCCGCAGATTCGTGAGCGCATTGCCGATGCGGCCAAACGCAAACGTGAATCACTTGATCAATTAGTGAATGACGCCATTCGCGCCGCGGGCAAAAACCCGAGCGACGATCAACGTCTATTGGTCACAGGCACAATTGAATGGCTCACCACGGGTCTTTCAATTTCCAGCGCCGGCATAAGCAATATCAATGATGCATTGAGCATGAAACG
>CAYOHV010000030.1:2129-11959 GCA_964403825.1 uncultured Bifidobacterium sp.
TAACTGATTGACGCGTCGTAGATGCTTTGAATTGTTGCGTTCAACATCGTGTCGAACTCAGCATCGGACTGCTTGGCCGAAAGTCCTTCGGTTAGCGCACGTGAGAACGATGCAATCACTCCGTTGTTACGCGACAACATGGCGTTTGAATCTTCACGGCTATAACCACCCGACAATGCCACCACGCGCAAAACACTTCCGTGGCTGACAAGTTCGGAATAGAAGTTGTCAACGGCCGGCAACGTGAGTTTCAACATCACCGGCTGATCAGCAGGTTGCGCGTTGAGTTCGGCTAACAATTCGGCCTTCAAAATTTCTTCAGCCTTTGCCTTATCGGGGCAATTGATATCGACTTCGGGTTCGATGATGGGCACCAAGCCACCGGCAATGATTTGGCGACCAAAGGCGAATTGTTGTGCGACGATTTGTTTGATGCCTGCGGCATTGGCTTCTTTAATGACCGAGCGCATCTTGGTGCCGAAAATTCCTTTCGACACACCTTTAGCAACGAGTGCATCCAAATCGGGCATTGGCTTCATTAGTTGAACGCCATCGGCTTCGTCAGCCAGACCTTTATCAACTTTCAAAAAGGGAATGACCTTTTTCTTTTCCCAAAGGAACTGTGCGCTTCCCATACCGTCAATGTCGCGGTCCATGGTTCCTTCAAAAAGAATGGCGCCGAGAACGCGATCGCCATTGAAAGCGGAACTTTTAATGATGCGGGTGCGCATTCCGTGAATGAGGTCGAACATTTGCTCATCGCCGGAATATTCGCTTTCCTCGATTCCGTAAAGACGCAAAGCCTTTGGAGTGCTCCCTCCACTTTGGTCAAGAGCCGCAATAAAACCCTTGCCTTCGCGCATTCGAGAGAGTTGATCGGTGGTCATCGGGAAGCACCCCTCCGTGATAGTTGGACAACGAAACCGTAGTCGCGCCAGCGGCTCAGCGAGGGACTACACGTGGGTCGAAATCCACATTTCAAACGCAGTTTTGTTTAGATGAAAGGCAACGTTGTGACCGGTCGGGGGACGATCCAGCCAAGTACGGAAAAAGCCACGATTTCCTTGCCAGGCCAATGCAATCGGCTCGCCCTGTGTGGAAAGCGGCACAAGAGTGTCTTCCGTGCCGAGAGCGAAATAGACCGGCGGCAAATCACGGTTGTAATAGAAGTTGAGCATCGCCCAGAAATAGGGCGAGTAATACAGCATTCGTTCTTCCGTGCAGGGCGGGAATGTTGAACCAACTCGCAAAGAACAATCAATGAGGTCTTCAACCAGACCTTGGCCATCAATTCCTGGAACATAAATCTCGCCGTGAATGTATTGACGCAAATCACTCGGCGCGGCAAACGCAATGACACCATCAACCTTGGGACTGGTCGATGCCAAGGCCGGCGGTAAACCAACTTCGGTAACTAACCCGGAAGCCGCACCCATCATCAGTGCAAGGTGTCCACCAGCGGAACCACCGGCAACCAAAATTTTTCCGCCCAATCCCCATAACGATGCATTGACTTTCACGTACCGAATAGAGCGATCAACACTGGCCAGCATTTGATCGATCGTCGCATTGGGCGAAAGCGGGTATTCAACCGAAACGATGCCATAACCCTTTGACCGCAACGACAAAATAAATGGGTCAACATTGCTGCGATCGCCACAACACCACCCACCACTATGGAACCAAATAATTGTTCCTTGCAGTGGAGCTGTTGGCAGGTAGTAGTCGAGTAATTGAATTGGTTGCGGGCCATAGGCGATGCCCGATGCATTTGGTGTTGCTGATGTGGGTGCATCGGGGCTCAACCGATCGACAGGATCGAGAAATGGTTGATTGACATAACACGCAGATGCCAAAAGAGAAAAGAAAACAATTGCGATACCGGCAAGATATTTTCGCTGCAATCGCATGCAACGATGGTAATGATCGCTACCTACGTTTGTCCCGACACCTGCGTTTATTTCAAGGGCTTTCTGTCACTCTCCATCAAAAGCGCGTAAATGACGCAACAGTTAATTGAGAATTCGTGAAAGGTTTATCGCATCACTGTGAGGGTTTGCTGTCAGAACGCTCAATAGCGCGTTCATCAGTGCCGAGATACGACGCAATCACTAATGGATTGTTGCGCACCTCATTCGGCGAACCTTCAGCAATAACTGCACCGGCTTCTAAGCAATAGATCCGATCGGAAATCGACATAACCATGGGCATGTCGTGTTCGATGATGAGGATTGCTGCGCCTAACTCTTCACGAATGGTGCGAATTAACGGACCAAATGCTTCGGTTTCGCGTTGCGCCACACCCGCAGTTGGTTCATCCAGTAACAACAATTCGCTATCAAGCGCTAACAGCGCGCCAAGCTCAACGATGCGACGCGTGCCCGTTGAAAGTTCACCCAAAAGTGAATCGGCATAACGACTGAGGCCGAGATGTCCGATGATCTCATTTGCTTCACGACGCTTACGACGTTCCGCCGATGGTGATGGCGGCAACGAGAACATTGACGGCACAAGCAGCGAACGCTGGCGGGCTTCAAGCGCCACCATGATGGTTTCGCGCACACTTAATGATGAGAACAATCGCGCGTTTTGGAAAGCGCGACCCATGCCTAAGCGAGCACGACGGGGCGCAGAACGTCCATCAACTCGTTCGCCGAACAGTTCAACTTCACCCGTTGCAGGAACAAACCCGGAGATGGCATTCATCAACGTTGATTTACCCGCACCGTTGGTGCCAATAAGGCCGACGATTTCGCCAGGCTGCACATTGATCGACACATTGTCGACTGCCACTCGCCCACCGAATCGCACCACAACGTCGCGAGTTTGTAATGGAATCTTGTCTGGGTGCCGCTCTTTCACGGTTGCCAATGACGACAACTGTTGGGTTTGTGTATTACGTGCCGGTTCCCATCCAGTGCGTTTCACCAACCAGTTGACTAATAAGTCGCGGCCGGAGTGAATGACTGAAATAAGACCACCAGGGAAATACAGCAACACCACCAACATGCCGATACCTGAGGCGAATAATTTCACTTGCGGTGTGCCGTCGAAAATTAATGGCAACGCCACAATGACAATGACGC
This sequence comes from uncultured Bifidobacterium sp., assembly GCA_964403825.1. Classification (GTDB taxonomy): domain Bacteria; phylum Actinomycetota; class Acidimicrobiia; order Acidimicrobiales; family Acidimicrobilacustridaceae; genus Acidimicrobilacustris. The sequence continues at coordinate 5,216 of CAYOHV010000030.1, forward strand.
CCAAGACTGCACCAGTAATTGATGCAATACCGCCGACTACCGCCACCGCCACGACGCGCAACGAGGCTTCAACATCAAAGATGCCGTTGCCGGGATTCACGTCGAATCGTGCTGAGGTGAGCGGGATGAGACCACCCGCCAACGCCGCTAATCCGCCAGAAATCGCAAAGGCCACAATCTTTTTGGCCGTTGGTGAAACGGTGTAAGCCGATGCTGTGAGTTCGTTATCGCGGGCCGCAATGATTGAACGTCCAACACCAGTGCGTCGTATCTGCCACACGATGGCAATAGCGATAAGCGCAATCATCAAACAGAACCAATACACACCATGGAAGTTGGTGCCTTTAATTTTCCACCAGAGAAGATTGAAACCGCGCGAGCGGTCGACATCCATCTTGGCGATACCGCCACTGCCCGATAGTGAACTGTTGAAGATCAACCAACTGCGCACCATGAGGCCGAATCCGAGCGTGATGACGGCAAGGAATAAACCGCGCACACGCAAGGCCGGTACGCCGACAATGAGCGCCGCCAAAACACCAAAGGCCACACCAAACAAAATGGCAATTGGGATAGGTAAACCTTCAGAAAACTTGATGGTGGCGTAAGCGCCAATGGCCACAAAACCAAATTGACCCAACGACAACTGACCGGCCCAACCAGTGAGAACCGTCACCGAAAGTGCGGCGATAATCCAAATCGGAATTTCGGAGAACGTCAGCCAGTCTGTTGGCTTGTCGAATGTGAGCGTTAATAAAAACGCGCCGGCTAACAGAATTAAACCACCGGCAATGGTTGATGCGCGATAAAGCGGATGCTTGCGAATGTCTTCGCTAACCGCGCGCATCTTGGTGGTGAGTGTCCATTCATCAGCACTAAAGCCAGCCGAACGACCGACTGTGAGCATCAGCACTAACAACAGAACGAAGATCGCCAAAATGTTTGTTCCGGCTGGAACTTGATCAACTTGCGCCCAGGTCACGAAGAACACGTCGATGATGCCGACGACTAAACCGCCGATGACCGTCCAACTAAATGAACGCATGCGACCGAACATTGCCGCGGTGAGCGACAGCAACAACAGTTTCGGACCAAGCGCCGAAGTAACCGACGCAATATTTCCGCCTTGCACCGGTGCAATTAATAATGCGGCGATAACGGCGAGCAGACCGGCAAGACCCCACACTTTGGTGGAGACGGCACGAATGGAAATACCCGCTAACGATGCTGAAGGTGCGTTATCGGCAGTGGCGCGCAGTTGGCGGCCGAAACGCGAACGTTGCAGCAACCAGTTCAAACCCAACATCAAAATGGGAACGGCAATGATGATGGTGATTTGTGGGCCGATGACACGAACGCCCAAGATTTCCCATTGACCACCCAATAACACTGGGTAACTTGCGCCGGCCGCAACGTCATCGGGAATCGGTAAGCGCAATTGCAGCAACTGAATTAATTGCGTGATGCCCAAGGTGGCTACGAACAACAACAAACGTGGCTGTGTAAACAATCGACGCAAAATAAGTTCTGCCGCCACACCTAACGCAACACCCGAAGCCAACGCCACCGGCATTGAGAGTTGATAAGGAATGTCGTATTGCAGATACAGAAGCGCCATGGCGTAACCGCCGAACGCGCCGATCTGGCCTTGCGCAAAGTTGATAACACCAGTGGCTCGATAAATAAGAACGAGACCAAAGGCCACTAATGCATAAACGAGGCCTTGCACTAGGCCCGAGAACAAAATGTCGAACGAGAAAAGTAAACCGAACATGTTTAGGCACCTTCTCCGCTCAAGAAGACTGCACGGAGCAGATCGTCTCGTTCAATAAGTTCCGAAGCGGGGCCTTCAAAGCGAACTTGCCCTCGTTCCATAAACACCGCACGGTCAGCCACGGAAAGTGCGACGTTGACCGATTGTTCAACTAACACCATCGTGGTTCCCTGTGCTTTCAATCGTTCAACCACCACTAAGAGACGTTGCACGATGATCGGTGCGAGTCCAAGTGAAAGTTCGTCGATTAAGAGCAGTTCTGGTTCGAGCATGACTGCTTTACCGAGCGCCAACATTTGCTGTTGACCGCCGGAAAGTGAACCAGCCTTCGAATCAATTAAATGTGTGAGTTCGGGGAACACTTCAAACGTGGCATCAAGACGCTCTTTTCGTTTCGCCTTGTCTTCAATTAACTCACTCCAAATTTCGAGATTCTCAGCAACCGTCATTGACGGGAACACTGCTTCACCACCGGGGATCTGCATCATGCCGAGACCAACTCGATACATCGGATCAACCAATGTGATGGTGCGACCATTCATACGCACAACACCACGATCAGGATTTAACAATCCGCTCACGGCACGCAAGATGGTGGACTTACCCGCACCGTTCGTTCCTAAAAGCGCCAAACATTCGCCGCGCTTCACTTCAAACGACACATCGAAAAGAACTTGCAGCGTTCCGTAGGACGCATCAACGTTGCGCACCTGCAACACCGGAATATTTTCCGGATCAGCCGCCATACGCTTTTGCTCTTCTTGCATTTCACGCAATTCAGCCACAACGCGTGAAATATCGAGTCGCATATAACGAGCGCCGTAGATAATCAAAAGTCCGCCAAGCAATGCTGCGGGCGGCACAACAACTGTTAAGGCTGTGCGTTCACCGAATGCATCGGAAAGCGCTCCGGCCATAAGACCGCCGAAGAAACCACCCATGAGGAAGATGTACACACCCACCATCGAGAACGCCTGGGCACGCATTTGATAGGGAATTACCGATGAAATAGTTGGGCCTACTTGGGTAAACGCCATTCCTTGGAAAGCATTACCTAATGCGAAAAAGCCAATGAGGATTGCGGGCTGATCGAAACGCAAACCAATGGAAATGCAAAGGCCGTATAACAAAATAGAAACGCCCATCAAGCGCAATGCCGATGGCGGGTTGCGACGGAAGAGACGATCGCCATAACGACCAGCGATAGGAATACCCGCCAGCGCACCGGCCCAGGTGATTGAACCAATCCAACCACGTTGGAATGCGTCGTAACCGTATTGCGATTCGAGCAACAAGTTGAATGCAGCCGGCACTGCGATAAGCGCAAAGCCAAGTACACCAATTCCAACGACTAAGAAATAGAACGTGCGCACTTTCTTTAATCGGGCGAACGCAGCGGAAAGTCGCACCGGGCCATCATCAACAGCGTTTGGTCCGAGTTCATCACCAAATACGGCGCGCTGTTCGTTGCGACCACGATGCGGTTCTTTTACACGCGTAATAAGCGCAACAATGACCGCCGCTGGAATGGCCATAATCCAAAACGCCCAACGCCAATCGCCGGCTTGATCGCCCGCAATCAACACAATTAAACCAACAGCGAACGGACCAATCACTTGGCCAAGGGGTCGACCTAATGCTTCGATAGCGAACACGCGGGTGCGAATGCCGATCGGATATTGATCAGCAACGAGCGATGGTGAAATCGGAATTCGGGCCGCTCCACCAAAGCCGGTTCCGGCCCGCGCAATACCCATCTGGAATGAGTTAGCAACCGTTCCGGTGAGCGCCGCAAAAATCACCCACAGCAATGAACCGCCGGCCAACACTTTCGTGCGGGAATAACGATCGGCCAACCAAGCGAACGGCAGGGTGGCCAACACCAATACAACGCCGCCGAAGCTAATAAGACCTAATAGAACGGTGTCAGAGATATTGAGTGACTCTTGAATGTCGGGGCCCAACACCAGCATGGCCACGCGGTCGAACTCTTCAACCAAGGTGAGCAACAAAAGCAACAACACCATTGCTTTGCCGCCCTGGCGCAAGCCTTCACGCAGCGGCATAGCCTCGCCACCCACGCCAGGCAATAGGTCATCAGGCAGGAGCACTTCGTCTTTATTGGAAGAGTCGAGTCGTTCCTTTTCGGATTCGAAAATGACCGATGTCAGGCCGCCAAGGCCCTCGGATACGGCGTCGTTTTCGGTCGATTCCGACATTTTCCCCCCAAAAAGTCCTGCGGCTCGGCACAAACTAACCGAATTTTTGTCTAATCATGACAAAGGTCACCCGTTCGCGGCTACCTTTTGCCAATCAACTCCGGCCACATGGCCGGTCCAACCACATGGGGGAAGTAAATGAGGCGATTGGGAAAGGCAGTCATTGCCGTTCTGTGCGTACTCACCCTTACCGCCACCGCCGTTGCATGTAGTAGCGACAGTGGAAGCGGCGGTGAGTCAGGTAACACCACAGGCGTGACTGACACAACCATCAAGATTGCGGTGGCCGTGTCCGACCTCGACGGTCTTCGTGCCGCAGGTTTCAACTTGGCGCCAGCATTGACGACCAACAATCTTTCAAAGCGCGTCACGTCGTACTTTGATGAATGGAACGAAGCTGGCGGCATTAACGGCCGCAAGATCGAATACAAAGTGTTGGTGTGGGATCCGGTCAAGCCGGCTACCGCTGAAAAGGTGTGCGATGACGCCACTGTCAACGATCAGGTATTCGCATTCATCAATGCCAGCGGTATGGGTGCCAAATATGTTGAGTGCATCGCCGCTGCTGGTGTTCCCACATTCTTCGGTGACGTTGCACCACAAAGTGCACATGACACCGGTTGGTTCACTTCAATTTCACCTTCAGCAGAATTGAATGCTTCTTCAGGCATCAAGGCTGCAATTGCTGCCGGTCAAATTCCCAAGGGTGCCAAGGTTGGCATTCTTGTTGGTAATGGTCCGGAACACGTTGCTGCCGCAACTGCTGCTGAAGCCGAATTAAAGGCCAATGGCAACACCGTTACTGTCGCTCGTGTGAACACACTCGGTGGCGACGCTGGTGTGCAAAACACTGAATCAGCTGCTGCGGTGAATGCATTCCGCGCTGCTGGTGTCACCAACGCTGTTGTTGGTCTTCAGTTCACCGCCGCACGTGGGTTCTATGACGCTGCTGCTGGTGCTGGATTCAAATTCACCATCCTCGACGTTGCTTCGTCGATGTGTACTGCTTATGGCGCCACACAAATTTCTGCTGCCGCAATGGGTTCAGACTGCTTCACCGTCTTTGGCGATTCAGTAACAAACAGCGGCAAGTTGGCCACTGAAACCCCATTCGAACAGGAATGTCGTGCCAAGTTCGACGCATTGTCGGCGAAGACCAAGGACTTCCCCACCAAGTCAAGCCCTGGTGTTCCTTCTGGTTCGACCTACACATTGCCTGACGGAACTGTCTTAAGTTCTGACTACCCGCCGAACGAATGCACCATCTCAGTTGCGATTAAGCGTGCATTGGAAAAGGCTGGCAAGAACCTTTCACGTGAAAGTTTCATGAAGGCACTGCGTGGTCTCGGTGAAGTTGATGTTGCACTCGCCTCCAATGGCAAGGGCACACAAGAGCCGGGCAAGACCTACTTCGCAACCTTGACCCACTCGGTGAAGTTGACCGCCGGTAAGGATGCCGCCAAGGGCACCAACGGATTGTTCAATGGTTGTGCGGCTCCGTACAACTGTTGGGTTCCGAACAGTGCAGAGTGGTTTGCAATTAAGTAACCAATAAGTAGTGAGGAAAAGGGCGTCAGCATTTTGCTGGCGCCCTTTTTCGTTGTGCGGTGTTGTTCTCGTATTTTGCCGATAGACAACAACTATGAGCGCAAAGCGATTATTTGCAGTTGTGGTGTCGCTCGTTTTTGTGGCGGCGGCATGTGGATCGAATTCAACTTCCGGCAATACGCCCAACAGCACGCAAAACGCTAAAGAAGTTCCGGCGCAATTTCGCATTGAGAAAGTTGCCGATATCGAAACGCCCACGGCTGCGGCCGTGCGCCCTGGCGACGATGCCAATGTGATGTATATCGCTTCACAAGATGGTCGTGTGTTTCGTGTGAACACACAAACAAAGAGCAGCGAAGTGGTGGCTTCGTTTGCGAATAAAACCGAGGCTAAAGGTGAGCGCGGACTTTTAGGTATTGCGTTTTCAAATAATGGCAACGAGTTGTATGCCTATTACACAAACCTTGAAGGCGATAGTCGTGTGGTGGCCGTTCCGTGGGTGAACGGTGCGGCCAATGTGAACGACGAACGAGTGTTGTTGGCCGTCGATCAGCCCTATGCCAATCACAACGGCGGCCAACTTTGGGTTGATCGTGATGACAATCTGTTAATTGCATTGGGCGACGGTGGTTCTGGTGGCGATCCGCAAGGATACGGACAAAACAAACAATCACTTTTAGGAAAGATCTTGCGCATTCGCCCGAACGCGGCCGGTAGCGCGCAGCCTTATGCGATTCCCGCAAACAATCCGTTTGCGAATGGCGTGGATGGCGCGCCCGAAGTGTTGACCTGGGGTCTGCGTAATCCGTGGCGTTTTTCTATTGATGATCAGACCAATGATTTTTGGATTGCTGATGTTGGTCAGGATTCGATGGAAGAAATCAATCGCATTTCATATGACCAACCAGCAGTGAATTTGGGTTGGGCGGTAAAAGAGGGAACGTCTGATTACAAAGGCACCACCACCGAGACATTGGTTGACCCAGTCTTTGAATGGAAAAACGTTGGTGGCTCTTCAGCCATTGGCGGTTACGTGGTGCGAGATTCATCGGTATCGCAATTAAATGGAAAATACGTGTTCGCTGACTTTGCGAAACCGCAGATTTATCTTTATGACTTGAAGACGTCGACGGTTGAAGTTGTGAAAGCCAATCTCCCCCGCATCGTTGGTTTTGGTGTTGATGCGAATGGTGAGTTGTTAGT
>CAYOHV010000031.1:0-7647 GCA_964403825.1 uncultured Bifidobacterium sp.
CCGTCTACTACGGTGAAGACGTGGAGTTTCTTGCGTCCGAAATTGCTGAGATGGTCAGTGGAACGCTTTCCGGACCCGACTGCACCGTGCATGGTGCGGCAATTGACTCCCGAATTTTGCAAAAAGGACAACTTTTTGTTCCGGTGGAAGCGGCGCGTGATGGACATGAATTCATTGGTGCGGCGTTTGCCAATGGTGCGCCGGCCACATTCACAACTGGACTCATCGTTGAAGGTGGAACATCCATTGTGGTGGACGACTGTCAGGCTGCATTACAAACTCTCGCCCGCAAAGTTCGTCCGCGTTTAGGCGACAAAGTTGCCGGTATCACCGGTTCAGTCGGAAAAACATCAACGAAAGATTTAGTTGCCGCCGTACTTTCACGTCGTTGGGTAACAACGGCAAATGAAAAATCGTTTAATAACGAATTAGGTGTTCCGCTTACGTTGGTAAATGCTGCGAGTGATACCGAAGCCACGATTGTTGAAATGGGAGCACGCGGTTTTGGTCATATTGCTGATCTTTGTCATATCGCTCAGCCAACCGCCGCCGTTATCACTGCGGTTGAACTTGCTCATTCCGAACTTTTAGGCAGCGTTGAAAACATTGCTCAAGCAAAAGGCGAACTGGTAGAGGCACTTCCCGCATCGGGTGTTGCCATTTTGAATGCTGATTACAACAGCGTGGCCGCTATGGCGGGTCGAACTTCGGCTCGCACAATCATGTTTGGCGTCAATCGGGGAGATGTGCGCGCTACCAATATTTCCGTTGGTGATGACTTACGGGCGCGCTTTGAATTGCAGTCCGATTGGGGCACTGCACCAGTTGTTTTAGGGGTGCGCGGCGCTCATCATGTTGCGAATGCACTGGCGGCAGCATCGTTAGCGCTGGTTTGGGATGTTCCGCTTGATGATGTTGTAGATGGGCTGGCCGCCGGCCAACTTTCACCTTGGCGAATGGAACTTCATCGCACCGAGAATGGCGCGCACATCATTAACGACTCCTATAACGCTGGCCCGGCGTCGATGGAAGCGGCGTTACGCGCGCTTAGTCATCTGCCGGCCGAACGTTATGTGGCCGTGCTCGGATTAATGGCCGAGTTAGGTGAGTTCTCGCAAGAATCACACTTGCGCATTGCGGAAGTAGCCAAAGAACTTGGTATTGAACTCATTGCCTATCAAACCACTGAATATGGTGTCGCCCCCATGCAAACGTTTGATGAGATTGTTGATCGCTTAGGTGTGCTCAACAGCAATGACGCCGTTTTAGTAAAAGGCAGTCGCGTTGCTGGACTTGAAGTTTTAGCTACTCGGTTGACTGGGTCGACCAAGTAATTCTTCGCGTAATGACACTCGCTCTTCCGGCGGGCGTAAATCAGCAAACCACGCTAAGAACACTGCGAACACACAACCGAAATACACAATGGCATTGACGCCGGTGAATTTTTGAATGATGCCGGCTAATAAACCGCTCACGGGAACTGTCCCACCAAAGCACATCATCCAGACCGCGCTCACTCGACCACGAATTGAATGATCAAGGCGCGATTGAAACACCGTGGAAAGCGAAGTCACAACGGCGAAGTAGGCGAAGCCGAGCAAAAATCCAACCGGGAAGGCAAGCACGGCCGTGCGAATGGTGATGTATGTCGCCAGTGAAATGCCAAACCCGATAAACGCGATTCGCACCACTCGTTCGATTTTGTGTTTGGCCAAGAACGTTCCGATGGAAAGAGCACCGATCATGGCGCCGAAGCCAAAGGTTCCATAGATAAAGCCATAAATGGTGCTCTTGGAATCAACATTCCAGTCGGTGGCCGCAATGGCGGGGAAAAGCGTCACGAATGGCATGCAGAAAACTGAGAATAAAAACACCGTAGTGACGGCGCGTTTAACGACTGGGTCTCTGCGTACATAACGGAACCCGCCGAGCAGGCGATCCAATTTCGATTCGTCAGTGCGACGTTCAAAACGAGGAACACGCACAAAGGTGATTCCCGCCATGATGAAGACATAGGTGATGGCGTTAAGAACAAACACCCATGATGCGCCGACATAAGCGTAGAGAATTGAGCCGATAGCCGGTCCCACAACTCGTGACGCGTTCATGCTTACGGAGTTAAGAGAAATTGCTCCGCCCAAATGTTCTTTTGGAACGAGCGACGGGGTTACCGCTAAGAACACCGGACCTTGTAAAGCGGCACCCGTACCAACGGCGAAAACGGCAATTAATAATGCCGGTCGAGAAAAGTCATCGGTTCGCACAATCCACGCGATTGCTAATGACCCGAGCATTTGTTCCAGCGAGAGCCAGAACACCAACTTCTTTCGATTGAAACGGTCGGCAATGATGCCGCCGAAGGTGGCGAACAATAACTGCGGCACCAAATTGCAAAAGCCAACTAATGAAACAAGCAGTGCGCTTTTCGTGACTTGGTAAACGAAGGCCGCCAAGATGACGTTCTGCATCCAGGTGCCAATGGTTGAGCCAAGACTCGAAAGCCACATGGTGCGGAAATCGCGGCTACGTAATGCAGCGCGAACCAGATTCGCTTCGACGGTTCGATCGCCATCAACAAGGGCTTCTTCGGCCTCGCCGACAAATTCGCTGTCGTCGCGTTGTCCACCCATTGGAGAAGTCATCATGATGAGGGTAGGGGGCAATGGACCGCTTATCAAAGAGATAAATGTCTCCCGCAAAATAGGGAATTTGACTCATTGAAAAGTCGCAAGCGATCAATATCTTTTGCCGGATGACTAATAGATATAGATGGATTAGTTCAGTCGAGGCCGCAATCTTGATCGGTGTTCCTCGCAGAACCCTTTTCGAAATCATCAGCGAAGGTCAATTAACGGCCTACAAGATCGGTCGTGTCATTCGCCTTCGGGAGATCGATGTGAATGAGTACATCGCGAGAACTTCGCATCCGATTCGTGAAAGGAATTGAGTGACCCGCTCGGTCTCGTGCTGCCTCGGCAGAGGTGGCCTCATCAAGGAAACGGCGGAGTTCTGATTCGGAAAATTGGAAATTAGTCATGCCCTAGTCATGGCCAGAATTTTCTATTAGGGAAGTGCCATTTGGCTCGCGTAGGCTTAGAGCAAATGCCTTCGACCACAGTCAACGTCCATGTTCCCGGCAATCACCTCATGACCGGTCTGCTCGGTCAGCGTGATGAGTTGCTGCGTCTTATAGAAGATTCGTTTCCTGACGCTGATGTTTTGGTGCGCGGTAATGAAATCACCGTGACGGGAGACTCGGCGGTAAAAGTTGCGCAACTGTTTGAGGAACTGGTTGTGCTTTTGCAACAAGGTCAAATTCTTGAACCAGCAGCGGTGAAGCGCAGTATCGAAATGATTCGCGCTGATGAACGTCCCAGTGAAGTTCTTTCGCATGATGTGCTGCGTAGTTCACGCGGTCGCATGATTCGCCCCAAGACAAGCGGGCAGAAGCGTTATATCGAAGCAATTCGCAACAACATCGTGACATTCGGTGTCGGTCCGGCCGGTACGGGCAAAAGTTGGTTAGCGGTAGCAATGGCCGTTCAAGCGTTACAAGCCAAAGAAGTTGATCGCATCATTCTCACGCGTCCGGCAGTTGAAGCCGGCGAGCGACTTGGTTTTTTGCCCGGCGACCTCATGGCGAAAGTTGATCCCTATCTGCGTCCGCTTTATGACGCGCTTTACGACATGGTCGAGCCCGAAGGTGCGCAACGTCTTTTAGATCGCGGCACCGTTGAAGTGGCGCCACTGGCGTTTATGCGTGGCCGCACGTTGAATGCCTCGTTCATCATTCTTGATGAAGCGCAAAACACCACACCGGAACAAATGAAAATGTTCCTCACGCGTATCGGTTTCGGTTCCAAAGTTGTGATCACTGGTGACAGCACACAAGTGGATGTGCCTGGCGGTCGCAGCGGCTTGTTCGGTTTGGAAGAAATCTTGGGTGACGTTGAAGGTTTGGCATGGGTCAAACTGACAGCGGGAGATGTGGTGCGTCATCGCATCGTGCAAGACATCGTGACCGCTTACGAGAACGCGAAGCGCAGTTGAGTCAACCTCCACGAAGTAGAAAACCTCGGCGGCGAGGCCCTGACGGCACGGTGACGGTGTTTGTTTCAAACGAACAAAACGATCAACCAGTTGCTATCGAACGTTGGCAGCAATTGGCCTTGGATGTCTTGCAGGCCGAAGGAGTTGATGGTGAATGCGAAATGTCGCTTTTGTTTGTTGATGACGAAACAATTGCCGAATTAAACAATCGCTTTATGGGCGCAATTGGTCCGACCGATGTGCTGTCGTTCCCAATTGATGGTGACCCGACAACTCCTGGTCGCTGGCCCGATGTTGCTGGTCCGGCTCCAGGTCGAATCGATGTTGATCCTGATGATTTGCCGGTGTTACTGGGCGATGTTGTGGTGTGTCCGAAAGTGGCACATACCAATGCGCCTACCCATGCCGGTTCCTACGACGATGAATTAGCACTGTTAATCGTGCATGGAATTTTGCATTTAATGGGTATGGACCATGCCGTTGATGATGAACGGATTGCCATGCAAGCGCGCGAACGCGAACTTTTAGGTGCGTATTGGGGTCAGTTGTCTGCTGACCCGTGGAAGTGAACATGCTGGCATCACAGTTTTCGGGAACTGATGCAATTCTCACAATTGTCATCGTGGTGTTGTTGATTGCATCGATCTTTTTTGCTGTCGCCGAAATTGCGCTTACCCGCATGACCATTCCCAAGGCGTTGGCCGCAGTTGAAGAAGGAAAGTTCGGCGCTAAGAAGATGCTGGCGTTAGTTACTAACCCAAGCGAGTTTCTCAACGTTGTGTTGTTAGTGGTGCTGGTTTGTCAGTTAGTGCAAGCCACGCTCGTTGGTGTTGTGGCTAACAACGTATTCGGCTCGCTCGGTTTGGCGTTAAGCACTGCATTTAACGTCATCGTCGTGTTTGTTATTGCTGAAGCAATGCCAAAGACGTGGGCGATTCAACACACCGATCGAGCAGCGCGCTTATCGGCACCGATTGTTTATGGTCTCGTTCATTTCTGGCCATTACGTATGGTGTCGAAGGGTTTGATCGGCTTATCAAATGTGATTTTGCCCGGTAAAGGAATTAAAGACGGGCCGTTCATTACTGAACAAGAGATTTTGGCCATGGCCGATGAAGCGGTGTCGGCCGATGTGCTTGAAGCGGAAGAACGTGAACTTATTGGTTCGGTTATTGAATTCGGTGAAACCATTTGTCGTGAAGTGATGGTGCCCCGACCCGACATGCTGACGCTTTCTGAATCGTTAACGGTCACCGAAGGTCTTGAGAATGCTCTCAATGGTGGTCGTTCCCGTGTTCCGATTTTTGGTTCCGATATTGATGACATCACGGGTGTTGTGTATGTCAAAGATTTAATTCGGGCGTTTCGTGCCGGACGAATGAATGATCGCCTCGGTCGCTTTGCTCGCCAACCATTCTTTGTTCCGGAAACCAAACGCATTTCCGAACTCTTAGGCGAAATGCGTGCCCGTAAGTCGCATATGGCCATTGTGATTGACGAATACGGCGGCACTTCTGGTTTGGTCACGATGGAAGACCTGCTCGAAGAAATCGTTGGCGAAATTGTTGACGAATACGACCGTGAGGATTCGGGTATTGAACATTTGCCGGGCGGCGCGATTCGTTTCGCTGCCCGATTGCCGATTGATGAAGTTTCAGAAGTGCTGGGAGTTGAATTGCCGGAAGGCGATTGGGACACACTCGGCGGTTTGATCTTCCACTTGTTGGGACATGTGCCGTTTGAAGGCGAAACTGTGCAGTGGGAACAATTCCGTATGAAGGCCGGTCAAGTGAAAGGCCGCCGAATTGGCGTTGTCACCATCGATAAGCCGATTGAAATTGAGTTAGAAAAATGAAGTCCGGTTTCGTAGCCATCGTTGGTCGACCCAATGTGGGCAAATCAACATTGTTGAACGCCATTTTGGGAACCAAAGTGGCAATTACTTCTGATAAGCCGCAAACCACTCGTTCGCAAATTCGCGGCGTATTAAATCGACCCGATGCACAGATTGTTTTTGTGGATACGCCCGGCATTCATAAACCACGCACGCTTTTAGGTGAGCGACTCAATGCCACTGCTTCGGATGCTTCGGACGGTGTTGACGTTGTGTGTTTAGTAGTTGATGCCACCGCCTCTATTGGTCCCGGCGATCGATTCGTTGCCGAGCAACTTCCGTCTGACGCCATCGTGGTGGTCAATAAAACCGATAGTGCGTCACCCGAAAAGGTGTTGGAGCAATTAGCGAAAGCGCATGATCAATTGCGCGGCAGTGAATTCTTTCCCGTTTCGGCGCGTACCGGTGCTGGGATTGATGCTTTGGTTGAAGAGTTACTGCGCCGATTGCCGGAAGGCCCGGCTTGGTATCCCGACGACATGGTGACCGATGTTCCCGAGGCATTTTGGGTAGCCGAATTGGTTCGTGAACAACTTCTTCAGGTCACGCGCGATGAGTTACCGCATTCGATTGCTACTCGAGTAGTGGAATGGGAATGGCCACGAATCCGCGTTGAAATTTTGGTGGAGCGCGATTCGCAAAAAGGAATTGTGATTGGCCAAAAGGGCGCGGTGTTAAAGCAGGTCGGCACCGAAGTGCGTAAACAACTTCCGCCGGGCGCGTTTATCGAGTTGTTTGTGAAAGTCGATAAGGATTGGCAACGTAACGCCGGTTCACTCGACCGACTCGGTTTTTAACTTTCAATCAAGGCTGCGCAAAAACTCTTCGACTTCGTTGAGGTCTTTCGTGCGTTTCATTGGTGGCAAGGCCTTCACTAACGCCCAGCGATAGTTGGCATTAGCCATACGTGGATCGAATACTGCCACCACGCCTTTATCGGTCTCAGTGCGAATGAGACGGCCAACACCTTGCGCTAACAACGTCGATGCCCGAGGAAGATCGATGAGTTTGAAACCATCGGCCTTTGCCCGTTCGCGCCGCGCCTGGGTGAGCGGATCATCGGGGCGGGGGAATGGGATGCGATCAATGGTGACAACGCGCAATGAATCGCCCGGAATATCGACGCCTTGCCAAAAACCCATCGTGGCAAACAAGCAGGTTTGCGCTTCATTGGTGAACTTTTCCAAAAGCGCAGTTTTCGTTAAGTCGTCGGGACCTAAAACTTCGAACTCAACTTGGGGGCGCACAACTTCTAATGCTTCTCGTAATGCTCGATAACTGGTGAACAATGCCAGTGTGCGGCCACCAGCGGCGTTGATGATGCGCACCAATTCCTCATGCATCCGCGCATCAAATGTGTCGCTGCGAGGATCGGGGAAGTGGGCAGCGCAATAAAGAAGTGCTTGCTCTTCAAACTGGAACGGGCTGTCAACCACTTGTTGAGTGAAATTGTCATCGGGAATTTCTAATTGAGTAGCAATTGATGAAGGCAGCGTGGCGCTGGTTAACACCACGGTTGCTTTCGACCAAAGTGCCGATTGCAAAATCGTGCCGACATCAATTGGCGCTAGTCGCAATGACGGATCGCCATTTTCGATCCACACCACTTTGTCGCCTGAGAACTCTGAAAGTGAATCGACATCTTCAATTAACGATGTCACGGCTTGTACGGCGCGCAGCCGTCGCGCTTCAACATCAGCCGA
>CAYOHV010000031.1:7747-11934 GCA_964403825.1 uncultured Bifidobacterium sp.
GGTCCAACACTTACCGATGACCAAACAAAGTGCGATGGTTCATTGGTGAGTTCGGCGCGATCACCAGTTTCAGTTTGGGACGCCCATTCAACGATCTCGGTTAATTGCGCCCGTGATGGCGTTGGTACGAGTTCTAATTGCGCATCACCAGAAATCGCTTCGCCTAATCGTTGTAAACATAAATAATTAGAGCGACCCTTTAAAACGGCGTAGGAAAAATCGCGACCGAGGTGTTCAGCCAAAAAGGGAAGGTCCTTGTTCGCCAATTGGTCTTGCAATGTTTTGGTGGCGGTGGCCACCACTGTGCGCCGGCCGGAAACGATGGCGGGCACCAAGTAGGCGAAGGTTTTGCCCGTTCCCGTTCCGGCCTCAACAACAACATGTTTTGACAGTGAAATTCCTTCGGCAATGGCTTCGGCCATTGCCACTTGCCCTTCTCGCTGCTGACCGCCGGGAAGTTGTGCCGTTATTTGTTCAAGCGCAACTCGAGTGGAGGCAATGAGGCGATCGGCGGTGGGCATGACGCAAAAGAGCGTACTGGCGTCGGTTTGATGCGATGCACTCTCTTGAGTGAAGGCCGCAACTATCGTCATCGGAGTGGATATTGCCGGTATCGATCCAACACGGATCCCAACTCATATTGCGGCGGTGATGGATGGCAACGGGCGTTGGGCTCAACGCAAAGGCCTGAAGCGCACCGACGGTCATGCGGCCGGAGAGGAAGCGTTATTCGACGCTGTAGAAGGCGCGCTGCAAATGGGAGTGAAATGGCTCACCGTCTATGCCTTCAGCACTGAAAACTGGCGACGTCCGCGTGACGAAGTGAAATACCTCATGGGATTCAATGAATCTCTTTTAGTCCGCCGTCGCGATGAATTAAATGAGCGCGATGTACGGATTCGTTTTATTGGTCGCCGCGATTGGAGAGTGCCGCGACGACTTTTGAAACGCATGGATGAATCGGTTGAGTTGACTAAGAAAAACAAAACGATGACGCTCACCATTGCGTTCAACTATGGCGGTCGCGCCGAAATTGTTGACGCCGTGAAAGAGATCGTTGCTGCTGGTACACCGGCCAACAAAATCGATGAACGTTTAATTGCTAAACATCTTTACGATCCGTTGATGCCCGATCCCGATCTCGTTGTGCGCACCTCGGGCGAATATCGCACCTCGAATTTCTTGATGTGGGAAGCGGCGTATAGCGAATTGGTCTTTACCGATGTGCTGTGGCCTGATTTTCGCCGTGAACATCTTTTCGATGCGGTACGCGAGTATCAATCCCGAGACCGTCGTTTCGGCGGCTTGAATCCGGAAGAGTAAGTAATGGCGCGCGGCACCATTTACCGCGACGAAGGAATCGTTCTGCGCACCTACAAACTGGGTGAGGCTGATCGCATTGTGGTGTTCCTCACCAAAGGCCACGGCAAAGTGCGCGCCGTCGCAAAAGGTGTGCGTAAAACAAAATCGAAATTCGGCTCACGACTTGAACCTATGAGTCATTGCGCATTGCAGTTCTACGAAGGCCGCGAATTAGATCTCGTCACTCAAGCGGAAACGATTGATCATTTCCGCATCATTCGGGAAAATCTTGAACAAATTTCGCGTGGCGTCTCCATGCTTGAAGTCGCCGATCAATTGGCTCAAGAAGGCGAAGTGAATTCCGAGTTATACCGAATGCTTCTGGGGGCATTGCGCACGCTCGAATCCAATCCGTCACCATTAGTTACGCCGGCATTTTTTTGGAAAGTGTTGGCCCTTGAAGGTTTTCGTCCCGAAGTTGATTCCTGTGTGTTGTGTGAAGCCACCGATGATTTAGTGGCATTCGATTTTGAATCGGGTGGAGTGCTTTGCCGTCGCTGTCGACGCGGTATGGCGATCTCGCCGGAAGCCATTCAACTTCTACAACTCGTGTTGGGCGGTCGTCTCGCCGAGGCTTTAGCGGCCGACAATTCGCAAGCGGTGGTGGTCGAAGTTGATCAATTGGCCGTGCGTACCGTCGAACATCACTTAGAACGCCGGTTACGTTCGTTAAACGTGCTCGATCACTGAACCGTCTCCAATTCTCCAACTCAGATTCGCCGTTGCTGTGCTTGCACCGCAGAGCGCCTGCTACCGTCAGGGCACTCCGCCGGGGCGGCGGAAACGAGTTTCGACAACTTCGGGGGAGCCATGAGCGCGCGTCCATTGGAAGGCCTTCGGGTCATTGACCTGACAGCATTCAACGGTGAGTTATGTCCACGCTTACTTAGCGATCTCGGTGCCGAGGTCATCAAAGTTGAACCGCCGACTGGTTCGCCGGCTCGTAACTATGCGCCCGTGCGCAAAGGTGTGTCACTTTCGTTTGCCGTGAACAATGCTGGCAAGTTGAGCGTGGCGTTAGATCTCAACAACAGCGACGACTTCGCCAAGTTTCACGACCTGCTCAATCACGCTGATGTGTTGATCACCTCCACCAAAGATGTCAAAGAAGGACTGAGCGTTGAAGCAGTCTCCAAAGCGCATCCCCATCTTGTGGTTGCTGCGCTCACACCATATGGATTGACCGGTGCATGGTCGGGACGAGTCGTCACCGATCACACTCTTTCGGCCACCGGTGGCATGACATTTAAAGCCGGCGTGTTGGATCGCGAACCCATTCCGGCACCAAGTCAATTTTCAAATGATGTCGCTGCATCAGTTGCAACGTGGGCTGTGTTATGTGCGTTGTTCCAAAAGGAAGAAACTGGTGCCGGCCAATTAGTTGATGTGTCGCTGAACGAATCTTTGGCGCAAACCGCCGACTGGTCGTTACCGAACTACACCGCACGCGTCGCTGCCGGTATGGACTTTCCTGAAATGCGAATGGGCTCGGGTCCGGTCTATCCGATTTTCAAATGCCGCGATGGTTTTGTGCGACTCATCGTGTTGAGCCCGATGCAATGGCGCGAGATGCGCGCTTGGTTGGGTGAGCCTGATTATTTACAGGACGAGGAATACGACTCGTTCCCCGGCCGCTTAGCAATTGCCGAAGCCGTATTGAATCCGCTGTATGAAGAACTCTTTGCCGATATGACGGTGGAAGAAGTTTCGCGTGACGCGCAAAATCGCGGCATCGTATGCACGCCGGTTTATGAAGCAAAACGTGCATTAAAGAACGAACATTTCGATTCGCGCGGCACGTTTATGGATGTTGAAGTTTCACCCGGTGTAACAGCCAAGTTGCCCTCAGGTTATTTCGAATTCAACGGCGAACGAGTGGGCCCGCGTTCAGGCCCGCCGGCTATTGGTGAACATAACGATTATGTGTTTTCCAACTTGGGTGAAAAGCGCAGTGGTAACGCCACTCCAGCTCCCGCTCTTCCGCTAACAGGTTTGCGCGTAATGGACTTTGGTCAAGGCGCGGTCGGTGTTGAAGCCGGTCGACTCTTTGCTGAATACGGTGCCGATGTCATCAAGATTGAAAGCCGTTCGCATTACGACTTCATTCGCGTCGTAACCGGAAGCGAAATGGGTCCGTCATTTGCTTCATCAAGCCGCTCCAAGCGAGCGCTTGGTGTGAATGCCAAGTTCGACGAAGGCAAAGAACTGCTTTACGACTTAGCAAAAAATTCTGACGTGGTCATTGAAAACGTCACCACCGGCGCTATGGATGCGCTTGGTATTGGTTATGCAAATCTCTCGGCGGCGAATCCCAACATTGTGATGGTGGCAAGCCAGTTGATGGGTTCACGGGGCGCGTGGGCTCATTGGCGTGGTTATGGACCAAGCACACAAGCACCTGGCGGTCTCTCATGGCTGTGGTCATATGAGAACGAAGATGATCCTGCGGGAACAGCTTCAATTTTCCCTGACCATTTTGTTGGACGACTTTCGGCAAGTGGCGCGCTCGCCACTTTGATTGGACGTCGTCGTGGTGTGGTGCAGGGCGGTCACGTTGAAATCGCGCAATGCGAAGCAGTAGTTGGCGCGATTGCTGATCTGTTAGCGGCCGAATCGGTCGAGCCGGGTTCGGTGCGACCAATGGGTATGCATACCGAGCAAGCAGCGCCAGGCGCGATGTATCGCTGCGCACCGGAAAACGAAAACGGTGAAATGTGGGTGTCGATTACTTGTCGTGATGACAATGATTGGCAAGCACTTTGTCAGGTGATCGGCCAGCCGGAATTAGCCAACGATGCTCGTTATGACACGTTTGCGAAGCGACG
>CAYOHV010000032.1:0-11829 GCA_964403825.1 uncultured Bifidobacterium sp.
GTATGCCTTTCTTCGCACCAGACCAAGATCCAGGTCCCGACTTCGCAGCGCTTGTTCGCCGGTTAGGCCTATCGCCAGATGTGCCCACGTCGCCGGTTGAAAATCGATTGCCGATTACCCATGCCACCACAGTGGTGGCCATTCGTTTTGCCGATGGCGTCATCATGGCCGGTGACCGGCGCGCAACATCGGGGAATCTCATTAGCCATCGAGCCATTGAAAAGGTCTTTCCCGCTGATCGACATTCCGGTGTGGCAATTGCCGGTGCTGCTGGTCCGGCAATGGAAATGGTCAAACTTTTCCAATTACAACTCGAGCATTACGAAAAAGTTGAAGGCACGCCGCTTTCGTTAGAAGGTAAAGCCAACCAACTTGGACAGATGGTGCGCTCGAACTTGCCCGCGGCTATGCAAGGTTTTGTGGTCGTGCCGATTTTTGCCGGTTATGACACGCGTCGCGGTGCCGGAAGACTTTTCCAATATGACGTCACTGGTGGACGTTATGAAGAATCAAACTTCGCGACGAGCGGTTCCGGCGGACAACGTGCCGGTTCGGTTATCAAAATGGGTTTCCGTGAAGATCTTTCCCGGGATGAAGCAGTTGATCTCGCCATCACCGCGCTGTTCGAAGCAGCCGATGAAGATTCGGCAACGGGCGGTCCCGATGTCATTCGTGGCATTTATCCCGTCATCGCCGATATCACGGCCACCGGATTCCGTCGTTTAGGCAACGATGAAATTGCTCGCCGTTTCGATTCACTGGTTGATCAATTAGCCGAACGTAACGCCAGCATTTTGCGTGTACCTGAAACCTCATCGGAAACGGGAGGTGCGCAATGAGCATGCCGTTTTATGTTGCACCGGAACAGGTGATGAAAGATCGCGCTGATTATGCGCGCAAAGGTATTGCTCGTGGTCGTGCCTTGGTGGCCTCGCAATATGCCGATGGCATTTTGATTGCGGCTGAAAATCCTTCGGCGACATTGCGCAAAGTCTCTGAAATTTACGATCGCATTGCCTTTGCCGGCGTCGGTAAATACAACGAATTCGATCAACTGCGAATCGCCGGAGTGCGCGCCGCTGATCTCAAAGGTTTCACCTATAGCCGTGAAGATGTCGACGCTCGTTCACTCGCCAATCAATACGCGCAGATTCTTGGTCAAGTGTTCACTCACGAAATGAAGCCGATGGAAGTGGAAATCCTCGTGGCTGAAGTGGGTTCGGAATCGGCCAATGATCAGTTGTTCCACATTCTCTATGACGGCACCGTGATGGATGAAGATCGATTCTCAGTGCTCGGTGGCGATGCTGAAGCAATCGCCGGTCGCATGGGTGCGGCGTGGCAGCCCGGTGCCGATCTCGCAACTGCCGTGAGAGCCGCCGTTGGCGCCTTAGCCGGTCCTGATCGCACCTTGGGCTCAACCGATATTGAGGCTGCTGTGCTTGAGCGTTCGGCCGAGCGTCGAGCCTTTCGTCGTCTGGAGCGTTCTGAGGTTCAAGCCCTTCTGGGGTAATCAGTTCGCCATTCGCACATTTACGCTCGGTCGCCGGTAGCGTGCGGCCAATGGAGCGTCGTATCTACGGGCTTGAAAACGAATATGGGGTGACCTGTACGTTGCGCGGGCAACGACGTTTAAGTCCGGACGAAGTTGCACGCTATTTATTCCGGCGCGTTGTTTCCTGGGGACGTTCTTCGAATGTCTTTTTACAAAACGGCGCTCGCCTTTATTTAGATGTCGGTTCTCATCCTGAATATGCAACCCCCGAATGCGATTCGATTCACGATGTTGTTGTGCACGATAAAGCGGGGGAGCGAATCCTCGAACAACTTTTAGTGTCGGCCGAACAGCGCTTGGCCGAAGAAGGTATTCGGGGCGATATTTATTTGTTTAAGAACAACACCGATTCGGCAGGCAATTCCTATGGCTGTCATGAGAATTACCTGACCGGTCGCCAAGATGAATTTCAACTTTATGCCGACACGTTGATTCCCTTTTTAGTGACGCGTCAGATTTATGCCGGTGCCGGAAAAGTTTTGCAAACGGCACGCGGAGCGATGTTCTGCATTTCTCAACGCGCCGAACATATTTGGGAAGGCGTTTCTTCCGCCACCACTCGTTCGCGACCAATCATCAATACGCGCGATGAACCGCATGCCGATGCCGAGCGGTATCGACGTCTGCACGTCATTGTGGGCGATTCCAATATGAGCGAATACGCCACGTTTTTGAAAATTGGCGCCACGGCCATTCTTTTGCGCATGTTGGAAGAACCCAACGTGGTTCTGCGCGACATGTCACTAGAAAATCCGATCCGCGCCATTCGGGAAATCAGTCATGACATCACCTGCAAACGCAAAGTTCGACTGGCCAACGGTCGGGAAGCAACGGCTTTAGAAATCCAATCGGAATATCTCAATCGTGCTCTGCGCTATGCCGATCGCCGCGATCTCACACCTTTAGAAAAACAAGCGTTAGGAATGTGGGAACAAGCGCTCACCACCATTGAGAAAGACCCGTTAGGGCAAGATCGACAAGCCGATTGGGTAATCAAATATCACTTAGTTGAGTCGTATCGGGAGCGTCATGGTCTCGAACTGCATGACCCGCGCGTTTCGTTAGTCGATTTGCAGTATCACGATGTCAATCGCTCACGCGGAATTTTCTACAAAATGCAAGACCGCGGCATGGTCGAACGAATTTGTGATGACTCCGAGATCGAAGAAGCGATCGAAACCCCGCCACAAACAACGAGAGCTCGTTTACGGGGTGAATTCATCCGACGCGCCAAAGAGCGCAAGCGCGATTACACCGTTGATTGGGTGCATTTGAAACTAAATGATCAAGCGCAGCGCACGGTACTTTGTAAAGATCCTTTCCGTTCTCATGATGAACGGGTGGAGAAACTAATTGCATCTCTTTAAAGCGGCGGAAATCGAAACGAGCGGCAATGGCGAGCAGTGACAAATTAGAACGTTTGCTAAATCTCACCGCGGCGTTAGTCGATGCTGAATCGCCGTTGCCCGCACGTGAAATTCAACGTCGGGTGGCTGGTTATAGCGATAATCATGAAGCCTTCTTGCGCACGTTCTCACGGGACAAAAACGATTTAAAGGAACTTGGTGTTCCGTTGCGCGTCGTCAAAGTGCCAGGTACTGATCCGCCGGAAGATGGATATTGGGTCGAGCGCTCGCTCTATGAAATGCCTAGTTTGCAACTTGATGATGACGAGTTAATGGCGATCAAGTTGGCGCTGCAAGTTGTGGCGGTTGGTGATCCCGATGAAACCGTGGCCGGAGCGTTGCGTCGTTTAGGTGGTTTGCCATTTCTTTCCCACGACGATGATGAAACTGATGCCGAAATGATTGGCGCCGAGTTTTCGATTGATCCATCGTTGCCCGCGATATTTGCCGCCATCACGCAAAAACAAATCATCGAATTTGATTATGAGACGGCAGGGGAGTCGAGTTCTCGGCGCGTCGAACCGTGGTTCGTCGATTTCCGGCGCGGACATTGGTACCTCACCGGTTTCGATTCCAACCGTGACGATGTGCGTCATTTCCGTCTCGATCGCATTGTTGGCGATGTGAGTGCCATTGAAGGGACGTTCAGTCGAGAGCCGGAAGCGCAAACGCCCCGTCAGCCCTGGCAAGCCGATGAAGGCCCCGCCATTGACGTGCGGCTGCGTATTGACGAAAGGCAGGCGGAATGGGCCGAGGCCACGTTGGGACGGGAATCGGTGGTGGAGCAGCGTCCTGACGGTTCAGTGGTTTTTGCCGTCTCGGTGACTTCCTGGCCAGCCTTTCGCTCCTTTGTGCTGTCCTTTTTGGACGCCGCCGAAATCGAAGGCCCACCGGAAGCCCGTAGCCAAATGATTGAGTGGCTTACCGCTATGAGCGGAGGCGAGCGATGAGTCTGGATGCGACCACACGCTTAGAACGAATGCTCACCATCGTGCCGTGGGTTGCCGACCAACCGGCCGGAGTTTCGATCGCTGAAATTTGTCAACGCTTTTCGATTAACGAAACTGAGTTGTTGGAATGTCTCGATCGCGTTTTCGTAACCGGTGTGTATCCCTACACACCGGATTGTTTGGTTGATGTTTTCATTGACGACGATCACGTGATGATCAGAATGTCGGATTGGTTTCGTCGTCCAGTGCAACTCACCTCGGATCAACGTTTAGCCTTGTTGATGGCGCGTCGTACATTTGCGTCATTGCCAACGTCAACACAGAACGCTCCACTTAAACGAGCGCTCGACAAAATAGCGAGTGCTTTAGAAGTTGATGAAGACCCAGTGGCAATCGACGTGGCCAATGTGAGTTCAGGCATACTCGAACAATTACGGCAAGCCACCGATGAACATCGGCGCCTACGCATTACGTATTACACCTACGGCCGCGATGATTTTGCTGATCGCGAAATCGAGCCGTGGCGCGTGGTGTTGGAAAACGGCTACTGGTATGTACAAGCGCGTTGTCGACGTGCCCAAGGTGAACGCATCTTCCGAGTCGATCGCATTCAATCAATCGAATTAACCGATGAGAAGTTCGTACCGCCAGCGCGACTTCCTGAGTTTTCGGTTTTTCCGGTCGAGAAGATTTCGTCGACCATTCGTTTGAAACTTTCACCAGCCGCGCATTGGGTCGTTTCGCAATATCCAGTTACGGAGGTCGAAAAACTTTCACGAACTGAATGGATTGTTGAGTTACCAGTCGCCACCATCGGTTGGCTGGAACGATTGCTTTTACGTTTAGGTCCCGATGCGCAAATACTCGATGCTCCCGATGAACTTTCCGCCGTAGGGGCAGAGGCGGCGCGACGATTGCTCAGCAAGTACAGCCACTAAGGTCTGAGCGTCGACAGGATTACGGTGACTAGTTCAGAACCAACAAGTTCACAACCAGATAGTTCCGCAAGCAACGACGAGATCCTCGCGGATTTAGTGAAGCAGTCGTCGACTCCAACGAAAACACGGCGTAAGCGACGCCGTCGACGATGGCTTGAAGATCGAGTTGGACCAACGGCGGCCGGCGCTATCGAATGGATAGTGGTAATTGCTTTGGCCGTCATACTGGCCGTCGTCGTCAAAGCGTTTTTCCTGCAAGCCTTTTACATTCCGTCCGAGTCGATGGAACCGACGCTCAAAATTGGTGACCGCGTATTGGTCGACAAATTCTCCTATCGCGTATCGAGCATCGACCGAGGCGACATCGTTGTCTTTGATCGACCCGAGGGTGAAGTTTCCACTGACGTTTCGTTCCTGATTAAACGTGTCATTGGTGTCGGCGGAGATGAAATCGTTATTCGTGACGGCAGCGTTTTCGTTAACGGCACGCAGCTTCAAGAGCCGTATCTGCCGAAAGGTGTCACGACTTCAGGTGCGAACACACCGAATCCCTGCGCGCCGAGTGCGCCGTGTGTGATTCCCAAAGGTGAAGTTTGGGTAATGGGCGATAACCGCAATGTCTCACGCGACTCGCGTTATTTCGGACCAATTCCGGAGTCATCGATTGTTGGGCGAGCGTTTGTGACGTTATGGCCGCTGAGCAATTTCAAGGTCCTGTAAAACTTCGCTATTTAGGGCCTTTATTGCTGATGAAATTGCAGTACGGCCTCATTCACAAAAGGCATCATTTTTTCGACGTCATCGCAGTAAATGGCATCGCAACCAATACGTAAAAGTTCAACGATGATGTGGTCGAACTGGGCATCCCAACCAAATGCCAACATGTCGAATCGGTGCACCATGGCCACTAAGCCACCGGTCCACTCCGTGTGATGCAAATTGATGACATCAATTCCCATCTTGGCGGATGCGGCGAAATGTAACTCTGGTTTGGTTTTGAATTTGGCGATCCTCGTCGACTCCACCAAATGAATGGCGGTCGAGAGTTCGCGCCATTGGGAAACCAATTCACGATCTGGATGACAAAGCCATAAACGTTGCTCCGCGCCGACATCACGAGCACAAGCGATTACTTCGGTGGCGACATCGGGATCTTTAATGTCGATCGAAAGATCAAAGTCAACTCCTAGTTCGTTATAGAACTCAGAGAGCGAGGGGATATGACTAGGCAAATCAATGGCGTTCACTTCGGCAATGGGTTTACGACGTGGACGACGTCCCACCACTCCGTCATGATCCAAAACTGCAATTCCGTCGGCCGTGCGCCAAGCATCGGTTTCTATTCCACTTGCTCCAAGTCGGCGCGCTAAAAGAAATGCTTCCATGGTGTTTTCGGGGGCATGGGCCCGCGCGCCTCGATGGGCGAATCCAATAGGTGCTTGGCGGGAGGGGAGGCGACTCACTGCCTAAGAATGCCGCAGTTTCGGCATGGGCGTTAGCATCGACCCATGTTCAATGTTGGTGGAGGCGAGATTCTTGTCATTTTGGTCCTCGCCCTCCTCGTTCTCGGCCCGGAGCGATTGCCCGATGCGGTGCGCAAAGTAGGTCGAGTCGTCGGGGAAGTCCGCCGTATGACATCTGGATTTGAAGAGGAAATGCGCTCAGTGGTTGACCTTTCATCAACCGACGCGTTGTCCACCACCGAAGCCGGTCCATCGTTACCGCCGATTGAAAAAACGGGCCCACGACCGCCGGGAAATCCTTATGTGGTCGATTTGTCAGAAGCCGCGGCCTCAGAGGAATCATCGGCGGAGAGTTCTAAAGAGGATCGTTCGTGACCGCCGGACATATGACGATCTGGGAACATCTTTCTGAACTGCGTTCCCGTCTTTTCAAATCACTTTTAGCGGTGGCGATCGCGGCAGTGATTGGGTGGTTTCTCTATACGCCAGTCTTGCATTGGTTAGAGGCGCCTTATAGCGAAGTGCAACCAGACGCTTCCTTAATTGCCACGACGCCGCTGCAAGCATTTGGTTTACGTATGAAGCTTTCGGTGGCTATTGGAATTGCTTTAGCCATGCCGATTTTGCTTTGGCAAGTGTGGCGTTTCGTAACACCAGGTTTGTATCCCAAGG
The DNA here is from genome assembly GCA_964403825.1 of uncultured Bifidobacterium sp. GTDB lineage: Bacteria > Actinomycetota > Acidimicrobiia > Acidimicrobiales > Acidimicrobilacustridaceae > Acidimicrobilacustris. Next base: position 6,985 of record CAYOHV010000032.1, read on the forward strand.
AACGTAAATACGCGATTCCGTTTATTTTGAGTTCTCTTTTGCTTTTTATTTTCGGTGCAGCCGTTGCCTATTTTGTTTTGAATCCCACGCTCGAGTTTCTTACCAATGTGGGTGGAAGCGAGATTCAGCCGTTTTATACCGCTGATTCGTACGTGACGTTAATTGTGTTCATGATGTTGGCCTTTGGTGTCGGTTTTGAAGTTCCGGTTCTTTTGGTGGCAATGCAACTTATTGGCGTTCTCACTCCGAGACGTCTTGTTCAATGGTGGCGACCGGCGATTGTCATTATCGCCATCGTGGCGGCAGTCATTACCCCAAGCGCCGATCCCATTTCGATGCTGGCGTTATTAATTCCGATGGTGTTGTTGTATTTGCTTTCCATCGGAATAGGTTGGCTTTTGTTGAGGTCACGTAAACGTTCACAAGTCGAGCAGTGAAATGACCTTTACGCCCGATCGTTTCCAGATTGAGGCCACCGATGCCATTGATAACGATGAATCGGTATTGGTGTCGGCGCCCACTGGCTCTGGCAAAACGTATGTGGCCGAATATGCCATTGCCCGTGCTCTGCGTGAACGAAAACGATCGTTTTACACCACGCCTATTAAGGCGCTTTCCAATCAGAAATATCACGACCTTTGTCGTTTGCATGGTTCTGACAACGTCGGTTTGTTAACCGGCGATACTTCAATTAACGGTGATGCTCCCGTTGTGGTGATGACCACTGAAGTTTTACGCAACATGATTTACGCCGAATCCGACGCGTTGAATCGCTTGGCTTGGGTGGTGCTTGACGAGGTTCATTACTTACAAGACACGTATCGAGGTTCCGTTTGGGAAGAGGTCATCATTCATCTTCCGCCTACGGTGCGCTTGGTGTGTTTATCAGCCACGGTTTCCAATGCCGATGAATTAGCCGAATGGATTCGTGTCGTGCGCGGCCCCACCAAAGTGGTGGTGGAAACAAAGCGTCCCGTGGAATTACAAAATTGGTACCTCGTCGATGATCGCAATGGCGATGGACTCAATATGATTCCTACGCTCATTGGCGGGCGCGGAAACGATAAGGGTTACTCGTTCGATCTCGATTTCCGCAATGACCGACAAAAGCGACGCTGGGCCACGCCTTCGCGAGTTGATGTCATTGATCTTTTGCATGCCGAGAAAATGTTGCCGGTTATCTATTTCATTTTCAGCCGCGCCGGTTGTGATGATGCTGTTCGATCATGCTCAAAGTTGGGATTGCGTTTTACCGACGCCATCGAACGAGATCGCATTCGCATGATCGCCGAGCGTCATGTGGAAATGCTGGATGATCAAGATTTACGGGCCCTTGGCTATGACGAATGGTTAGATTCCCTCGAGCGAGGAATCGCTAGTCACCACGCCGGACTTATTCCACCTTTTAAAGAAGCCGTGGAACGATGTTTCGTGGAAGGGCTTGTGAAGGTTGTTTTCGCCACCGAAACTTTGGCCTTGGGTATCAACATGCCCGCTCGTTCAGTAGTGATCGAGAAACTCACCAAGTTCACGGGCGAACGTCATGAGTTCTTAACGCCTGCCCAATTCACTCAATTAACTGGTCGAGCGGGGCGGCGCGGCATCGACGAAACCGGAAACGCATTTGTTCTCTGGTCTCCATTTGTGCAGTTCGATGACATCGCCCAATTGGCCGCTAGTAAAAGTTTCCGTCTCACGAGTTCATTCCGTCCCACGTACAACATGGCGGCCAACTTGGTGCGTCGTTATGACGCATCCAATGCGCATCGCTTACTTGGTTCGAGTTTCGCCCAGTATCAAATTGATGCCGACACATTGCGTTCGGAACGTCGTCTGGTGCAACGTTCCGAACGAATCGAACAGTTGCGCCAAGAAGCGCATTGTGAAAAAGGCGATATTGAAACGTATCGACGCATCGTTGATCGAGTGCTGCGTCCCGGTTCACAAACACAAATTGAACAAGCACTGCTTAACCTGCGACCGGGCGATGTGATGATTTGCGAGCGGGCATCACGCTCGATGCGCGGCGTTGTCATGTCGATTGCCCAACGCCGCGGCGGCGGAACCAAAGTGAAACTCCTCACGGAACGGGGAAAGATCGATCAATTCGGAGTCAAAGATTTCGCTCAGACGCCAGTAGTAGTGGGTCGGGTGGATTTACCAATTCCGTTCGCTCCAACGAAACCGAAATTTCAAAAGGCGGTGCTGGCGCAATTAAAGGGAATGCCGCATCCGCGAAAAACATCCGGTGGGAAATCCAAAGCCGAGATTGAAATGACATCTCATCCCGTGCATTCCTGTCCGGATAGGCAACAACATTTACGGGCGGCCAAACAATTAGCGAAAACCGAAAATGAAGTGGCGGAGATCGAACGAAAAGTTCGAGCGCGCAGTAAATCGTTAGTGGATCAATTCGACCGTGTCCTACAGATGCTGGAAGACTGGGGTTACCTCGAAGGATGGTCGTTGACGGAACGAGGCGAGCGACTCGTCGGGATCTATCACGAGTCCGATCTGGCCATTGCCGAAGCCATTGAAGAAGGTGTGTTTGCTGATATCGATGCCGCATCAGTGGCTGGCTTGGCCTCGGCCTTTGTCTTTACTGCCCGTAATTCGAATAACGAAATCGAACCGTGGTTTCCATCGGCCGATGCACTACGCAGAGCCGAACAACTTGAAGACATCGTTGCCGATGTCATTCGCGACGAAGTTCGTCTCGGCGTGCCGATGACCAAACCAATTGATACGTCATTCTTTGGCTTGGCCCATGCGTGGTCGTTAGGAACTGGCCTTGACGTCTTGTTAGATGAAGAGGAAATCACGGGCGGAGATTTCGTCCGCACGATTAAGCAACTCATTGATCTTTTGGAACAGATTGCGGATTGCGGAGCGTCGTTCTCAACCAGTGCACGCGAAGCGGCCACCAGTTTGCGTCGCGGCGTGGTGGCGGTTTCGCAAAGTTCACAACTTGATGAGGATTTCGGCGAGACGTCGCTAGGAGATGTTGAGTAATGGTGATTCGAAAAGGTGAACCATACGGAGAGAAAGGCACGCTTGAGACCGGGCTCATTGTGCAGTCTGATTACGAATTACGAGCGGTCGTACTGGTTGCTAGTGAAGGTTCGATTCCACTAACGGGTCTTACTGCGGGTGATATGTGCAAAACGCTCGGCGGAAGAGGAAATCTGGAACTACGCCGTGATGACGTCACTCTTTGTCCCATCGATTTAGGTTGGGTAACCGTTGATGGCGTAGAGCATTGTTTTGTTGCTCATTGTCGTGTTGGTCGTTTATTCCATCGCGATTTTTTGATGGCGATGAACGCTCAATTTTGGGAGGAACTTGATCTTGCGCCGCGAGGTCATCCCAATGACGGCAAACTCGATTTTCTCAGTGGGGGATTGTCGTTTCGTACTCGCCGTCAAGCGCGCCAAAGAGCGAAATCGGGCACCCACCTTCCGCATCCTGGTCTGTCAATGAAATCGGCCGCCGAGTTCACCTTCCGCACACGTCGCCAGCGGTTTTTCCTCGATGGGGTTGATATGGGGCATGGAAGTGAATTTGTCTTCCGCTGTCAACCCGACGCGCTCACGGTGGCGGTTTAAGAACTCGTCTAGCCTTTGTTCATGAGCGATCAACAAGCAGACCTTAAAACCACTGTTTGTAACTTCATTGATTCGATTAGCGATGAGTTGATTTCGCTTTCCCACCAGATTCATAGCGAACCCGAACTCAACTACGCCGAACATCGCGCTCATGATCGTTGCGTTGAACTTTTACGTTCGTTCGCTGATAAACAAAAAATCGAAATTGAGCCTTCCGCGTTTTCGTTACCCACGGCGTTTCGCGCCGCCGCAGGAACAACGGGTCCCAAAGTGGCGGTGTTCTGCGAATACGACGCTTTGCCGGGAATTGGCCACGCCTGTGGTCACAACATCATCGCCGCCGCCGGGTTAGGCGCCGGTTTAGCCGCAGCTTTCATCGCCGAAGACGCGCCCGGACGCATCGAGATTCTGGGTTCACCGGCCGAAGAAGGCGGTGGCGGAAAAGTCGTCATGATCGAACAAGGCGCGCTTTTAGATGTCGATGCCGCCATGATGGTTCATCCCGCTGATAGTGATTTGCAATGGATGACAACGATCGCAGTGAGTCAAGTTGAAGTTCACTATTACGGAAAGTCGGCGCATGCCGCGGCGTTTCCTTGGGAAGGAATTAACGCCTTAGACGCCGCAGTGCTCGGTTATATGAATGTGGCTGCGTTACGACAGCACATTCGTCCGGCGGAACGTATCCATGGCGTCTTCCTCGATGGCGGAGAAAAGCCAAATATCGTTCCCGCGCATTCATCGATGTATTGGTTCATTCGTGCTGAAACAACGGAACAATTAAAAGAACTTGAACCGCGCGTATTGGCCGCGCTTTTGGCGGGTGCCGAGGCCACCGGTTGCACGATGACCTATGAATGGGTCAATCACGCGTATGACCATTTACGTCGTAACGAACCGTTAGAGGATCTCTTCGCCCGTAATGCCGAATCGGTGGGGCGCAAGATGGAGCTTCCCGCAGTGGGGAAGATGGTGACGGGTTCGACCGATATGGGCAACGTCAGCCAGGTGGTGCCTTCGATTCACCCCATGTTGGCGGTCTCGCCCGAAGGAGTGGGTATTCATACCCCCGAATTTGAGCAATGGGCCGCTTCCGCCAGCGGCGATAAGGCAGTAGTGGATGGCGCCAAGGCCATGGCAATGACCATTGTTGATCTCTGGACCGATCCAAATTCGTTGGCCCGTTGCAAAACAGCGTTCAACTCCAAGTAATTCCGCGCCTATCCACGCACGAACCGAA